>DATLOS010000339.1:0-4963 GCA_035536155.1 Elusimicrobiota bacterium | reverse complement strand
CACCATCCAGTCGCGCTCGAAGGAGAGCGTCCTGCGCGAGCTCCAGGCGATGGGGAAGGATCCGGAGTTCAAAGGCGTGGTCTCCGACATCGGCGGCCCGACGGCCAACATGTACCGGATGCGGTGCACCAAGCCCGAGATCGAGAAGATCTGCCGC
Organism: Elusimicrobiota bacterium; assembly: GCA_035536155.1. Classification (GTDB taxonomy): domain Bacteria; phylum Elusimicrobiota; class Elusimicrobia; order UBA1565; family UBA1565; genus DATLOS01. The sequence goes on along the minus strand of DATLOS010000339.1, from coordinate 4,806 downwards.
CGCCTGAGCTGCGTCCATCCCACCGTGTGCAAGTGCCTGGGCACCGACCACGGCCCGCTCACGGAGCTCATGCGGGAGTCGCGGAAGGTCCCGGGCGTCAAAAAGGTCTTCGTGGCGAGCGGCATCCGCATGGACCTCGCGCGGCTCTCGCCCGAGTACATGAAGGAGCTGACCGAGCACCACGTCGGGGGGCTCCTCAAGGTCGCGCCGGAGCACACGGACCCGGGCGTGCTCATGGCCATGAAGAAGCCGACGCACGACACTTTCGAGGACTTCGCCGCGAAGTTCGCCGCGGCCAGCGCCGAGGCCGGCAAGCGCCAGCACCTCGTGCCCTACTTCATCGCCAGCCATCCCGGCTCGGACCTCAAGGCGATGATCGCGCTCGCGGTGTTCCTCAAGCGCAACGGCTACAAGCCCGACCAGGTGCAGGACTTCATCCCTTCGCCGATGGACCTGGCGGCGGCGATGTACCACACCGGCAAGGATCCCCTCACCGGCCAGGCGATGCCCATCGCCAAGGGCCTCAAGGAGCGGCGGCTGCAGCGGGCGCTCCTCCAGTTCTTCAAGCCGGAGAACTACTTCGAGGTCCGGGAGGCTCTGCTCAAGGCCCGGCGCGGGGACCTCATCGGCGACGGCTGCGACTGCCTGATCCCCGCGCAGCCGCCGGCCGCGGCGCTCGAGGCGCGCCGCCGCCGGGCGGAAAAGGACTTCCACGAGCACGTCCATTTAAAGGAAGGCGGCGGCTACCGGCCCGGCCGCTCGGGCTGGAAGCGGCGGGAGAAAGGCCGATGAAAAAGCTCCTGGTCTTGGCGCTCTGCTTTCTCGTCGCGGCGCCGCGGTCCGCGCCCGCGGCGCCCGTGACCGTGGACAAGTCGACGGCGACGAAGCCGAGCGCCTCTGCGGCGAAGACCACGCCCGGCCCGAGCGGGCCGGGCATCTCCGAAGGGCCGGCGCTGGAGACGCTCCTGTGGGGCAGCGGCGGCGCCGTCGTGGGCTCCTTCGGCGGCCCGGTGGGCGCGCTCGCGGGCGGCCTCATCGGCGCGGCCATCGGCTTCGTGGTCGGCACTTTCTCCGCCCGCCCGCCCGCGGCGGAGCCTCAGCCGAGCGAGCGCAGCCGGGACAGCAGCGACTCCGCGTCGCGATAGCCGTCTTTCTTCCAGAAGATGTCGGAGAGTTGCCTCAGGAGCCGCTCCTGCGCCGCCGACAGGCGGCTCAGGCCGGGGCCGAGCGTCTTGTAGATCTCCCAGACCGGCACGGCCAGGCGCGCGCGCTTGGGCCCGGGGAACTTGATGCTCTGAACCAGCTCGGAGGGCAGGCCCGAGAGCTCGTAGCCCAGGACGCCCTCGAGAAGCGCCAGCTCCATGCTCAAAGCCAGCGCGTAGACGTCGTGGCTCTCCAGCACGGCGACGGGGCGGCCGGCCAGATGCGCGGCTAGGACCGCGGGAGGCGTGAACTGAGGGGTCCCCGAGAACTTGTGAAGCTCCTCTTCCAGCGTCCCGGCCATGCCGAAGTCCGCGATCCGGATCTCCCAGGGATCCGTGAGAAGGAGGTTCTTCGGCTTGATATCGCGGTGGCCGTAGCCGGCCTCGTGCACCGCGCTCAGGCCGCGGGCCGCTTGGCGCGCCCAGCGCAGGACGTGCTCCGGGCTCATGCGCAAGCCCCAGCCGCGGACCGCGTTCGCGCGGCTGACCTGGATGAGGTCGTCGAGCGTTCCGCGGTTGGCGTAGCCCTCGATGAGCACGCTGTTGCCGTCCGGGGCGGCGTCGGCCACGAGGCCGCTGATCCGGCGGCGCACGCGGCCGAGCGCGTCGATGAACTCCAGGGGGGCCATGACGAAGCGCGTCCCCGGAAGCCCGGTGTTGGCGATCATGCGCATGATGGCGAACTCGGCCAGGGCCGCCTCGGCCTGCTTGCCGTTGGCGTAGACCTTGGCCACCGCCGGGATCGGGCTGAGCATCCCCGGCGCCCGCCAGAGGCCGGCGAAGACGTTGCCCTGTCCGCCCTCGCCGATCGGCTTGACCAGCCGGCCCGCGGAAAGGGCTCGGCGGGCGGAGACCTCGATCGGAACCGCCGGGAGCGGCGCCTCGCCGGGCTCGTACGGTCCCGTCGAGCCCGGGTGCTCCTCGGGGGAGGCCGCGCCGCCGTCGTAGAGAGCGGTCTGCTGCGAGTAGCCGTGCGCGCGCTCCGCTCGACCCAGGCCGGCCAGCTCGCGGGGCCGTTCCTGGGCGGCATCCGGCTCGGCCTTGTCCGGCGCCGCGACGGGAGAGGGAGCGAGGAAGACGGACGCCGCGTCTCGAGAAGGAGCCGCCAAAACGGCCGCGGCGGCCGGCGCGGGGGCGGTCGGCGCCTCCGAGGCGGTCGAGTCATCGGCGCGGGGGATGGTGGGCGCGTCCGTGGCGGGCGGAGCTTGGGCCGGGCGCTCGGCGGGCGGGACGAGGGTGAGCGAGGCGTCCAAGCCCGTCGGGAAGGCGGCCGCCGGGGCGAGGGAGAGGGGGGCGACGGCGACCGGGACGGCCGGCGCCGCCGCGGCCGGACGGCTTTGGATGCCGGCTCCGAGGCAGGGCGCGGCCAGCCCCGCCGCCAGCAGAACGGCGCCGATGAGCCTGGTGCCAGGCACTGTCACGCGGCCAGTCTAGCTGTTGCCCGGCTCAGCAAATAGGGCCCAAAGGGCCCATCCGGGTCGGCAAAAGTCCTTGGCTTAGGCCGCCGCCGGGCTGCGCCAGCGCGCCGCCGGCAGCAGGCCGACGGCCATGACCGCCGCCTGGCTCGCGACGAAAGCCACGAGCCACCAGAACGCCTTGTCCATGAAGCCGTAGGAGTGGAGGCCGATGCCGAGCATGTTCACGCCGAACCAGGACAGCGCGGTGACGACGTTGCCGAACACCGCCATCACCATGAGGCCGCGCTGGCGGATGAAGCCGCCCCAGCGGGCGTGGAGGATGATCGCGTTCCACAGGACGATCATGAGCGCGCCGTTCTCCTTCGGGTCCCAGCCCCAGAAGCGGCCCCAGGACTGGTCCGCCCAGATCCCGCCCAGGATGGTGCCGACGAAGCTGAAGAGGAGGGCGAAGCAGACGACGCCGTAAGTCATCTGGGCGAGGGCCCGGGTAGTCTCCTTGGACAACGAACGGGAAAGGGCGCCGCGCAGGATGTAGACGTGGGCGAGGATGCCGGCCAGGAACGTGGAGCTGTAGCCGATGGTGATCGCCACCACGTGGGTGCCCAGCCAGAAGTTCGAGTCGAGCACGGCCTGCATCATCTCTAGGGTGTCGCCGCCGGCGGCGAGATGATGGGCGATGATCAAGGTCGTGAAGCCGATCGCCGCCGCGCAGGCCTGGGCGATGCCGCGCCGGTGGACGCGCTCGAGGACGATTCCCAGCAGGACGGCCGCCCAGCCCACGAAGATCGCCGAGGAGTAGAGGTTGGTGACGGGCGGGCGCCCCTGGAGCAGCATGCGCGCGACGAGGCCGCCGCTGTGCACCGCGAAGGCGGCGACGAGCGTCCAGAAGGCCGCGGGGCCAAGGCGCTTGGGCCAGGCCAGCCACGACAGGAAGCAGAGCAGCAGCGATATGGTGTAGAGGACCATCCCTTGGTAGAAGGGCTGCAGGCGGTTGAAGAGCTCTTCCCGGCGCGCGCGCGCCGCGGCGCGCGGCTCCCGGGATTCGATCTCGACCCGGCACAGCGCCAGCTCGCGGTTGAAGGCCGCCGCGGCGCCGCGGCGGCGAGCCGCGAGAAGGCCCGCGTAGTGGCGCGCGGCCTCGGGGAGCTTGCCCGAGCGCAAGGCCTCGAGCAAGCCTTCGCCGACGTTGTCCCAGGCGTCGTCATCCGCGCCTTCGGGAGGCGGCAGGGCCTTGAAGTAGGCGACCTGCGAGAGAAGCCGGTAGCGGGCGAAGAAGCCGGAGATGGCGGCGAGCGCGCTCATGTCGGCTTTCCGGCCGCCTCCTCCGCGGTGCGCCAGGACCGCCGCGACGCCCGGCCCGAGAGCGCTCTCGTAGGCCGCGAGCTCCGCCGGGAAGTCGGCGCTTTCGGAGACGCCGAGGCTGTTCTTGAGGCGCTGGTAGAGGTCGAGGCGCTGGTCGAGGTTGACCACCGCGTTCTGGAATCGCGAGCGGGTCTTGGCGTCCGCCTCGCGCGCCTTCAGCGCCTGCGCGTGGATCTCGCCCGCGCGCGGGAGGAGCTCCCGGAAGGAGCGGTACTTCTCCTTGCCCGGAACCTCGCCGAGGATGCCCAGGATGTCGGGGTCCTGGACCAGGAACACCTTCTGCGCGTCGGCGGCCTCGGGCGAGGCCATGAGGTCGAGCATCCATTCCGTCGCCCCCACCGAGCGTTCGCCCTCCTTCGTCGTCTGCTTGCCGCGCAGGATCAGGAGCGAGGTGCGGGCGATGGTGTCGAGCGGCTTGATGCGTCCGTTGTGGAGCGCCGGAAGGCGCCCGAAGCCGGCGACGTCGAAATCGGCGCGCGGCAGCGCGCCTGTCTCGGCGGCGATATGAGAAATGCGTTCGCCGGCCGAGGCGCCCGTCGGCGCCGCAAGGAGGACGCTGAGCAGCAGTTTCATGCCCGCGCCTGCTCCGCGCGGAAGCCGCGCAAATGCATCAAGAACTGGGTCAGGAGGCCGAGGGCGACGAGCGCGCAGGAGAGATAGGGCAGCCGCCAGCCCGGGTTCTGGACCACCTGCAGGATGGACTGCGTGTCGCCCTTGCCGAAGCTGGCCTGATAGAAGGTGCTGCCCCGATAGCGGAACGGGTTGTTCATGTAGATGAGGACGTCGCGGTCCTCGCTCTAGTCGAGGTCGGTGAGCCGCACCAG
>DATLOS010000338.1:0-3498 GCA_035536155.1 Elusimicrobiota bacterium | reverse complement strand
GTGGCCCTTGGCCACGGCGTCGATGAAGTGCGAGGTCATCAGGCTGCGCGCGGCGTTGCCGGCCATGCCGCGGTTGACGATCAGGTGGTGGTAGGCCAGGGCCAGGACGTCGTTGGCCGAGATCCACTCCCCCCCGGCGTCGATGACCCCGAAGCGGTCGGCGTCCCCGTCGCAGGCAAATCCCAGGTTGAGCTTCTTCTTGCGCACCAGCTCGGCCAGCTCGAGCAGGTTCTCCGCCGCCGGCTCCGGGTGATGGCCGCCGAAGAGGACGTCGCGGTTCTCGTGCATGGCCTCGACCGAGAGGCCCAGCTCCTCGAGGAGCGGGCGCAGGTAGCCGCGGGCCGAGCCGTGCATCGGGTCGATGGCTACCTTGAGCTTGGCGGCCTTGAGCTTCTTCAGATCCAGGAGGGACTTCACCTGCTTGAAGTAGCCGGGCTTGAGGTCGGTCGCGGCGATCCAGCCGTCGCGCACCGCCTTCTCGTGGGGCATCGCCCGCACCGCGTGCAGGCCGATCGCGGCCACGCGCTTCTCGATGTCCTCGGTGACGGCCGGCGTCGCCGGGCCGCCCCAGAACGGCGACCACTTGAAGCCGTTGTAGACCCCGGGGTTGTGGCTCGCGGTGATCACCACGCCGCCCACGGCCTTGTGCTGGAGGATGGCCCAGGCCACGGCCGGGGTGGGCGCGTCCGAGGTGGCCAGGAGGGCGCGCACGCCGTCGGCGGCGAAGACCTCCGCGGTCTCCTTGGCGAAGGCCTCGGACATGAAGCGGGTGTCGTAGCCCACGACGACGGTCGGGGTCTGCACCGAGTCGCCGGCGTGCTGCCGGTACTCGGGGCTCAGGAAGCCGAACTCCTGGTTCTCCTTGACGTGCCCGGCGACCGCGTGGGCCAGCTTGCGGACGTTGGCGAAGGTGAAATCCTCCGCGAAGATGGCGCGCCAGCCGGAGGTGCCGAATTTGATGGCCATGGTCGTCTCCTAACGGGCCAGGACTATAACAAAAGTTTATTTCATTTTTCAACGCTAATTTGCGGGCCGCTGGCGCCGGTGATGGCGAAACAATCTAGGTCTTTAGGCCTATACCTGGATATAGGCCTTTAGTCCTTGCTTGTCGCCTCCAGCCGGCGCACCGTAAGAGCATGAGCGGGCGCTTCGGCCGAACGGCGGGCCTGGCCTTCCTTGTAGCGATCTCCCTTCTGGCGCCCGCGCGCTCCCGCGCCCAGTCGAGCCCCCAGCAGCCGTCCGGTCAATCGGGCGGCGGCCAGTCCGGAAGCCAGGCCGGCGCCCAATCCGGGAGCGGCCCGTCGAGCTCGGGCGCCCTGCCGGAATCGGACATCGGAGAGTGCTGCGACGACTACTACCGCTACATCGGCCCCGGCCGCTACCTGCACGTCACGAAGGACGATCCGGAAGGCTCGGAGGTCACGCCCGACCAGGTCCGGCAGGCGATGCAAGGACAGCAGGGCGGCGCCCAGCCCGGCGGCCAGGGGCAGAACCGCGAGCCCGATCAGGGCCCTTGCACCGCTTCGGTCCCCTGCACGCCGCCCGCGAGCACGCCGCCCAGCGCCTCATCCCCCCCGCCCGCTCGAGACACGTCGGGAGGCGCGGGGCTGACGGGCGCGAGCACCCCTCCCCCTCCTCCGCCGCCGGACCCGAGCACCGCCAGCCAGCAAGAGTACGAGCGGCAAGTCGCGGAGGCCAACCAGCCCGGGCGAGAGAGCGCCCAGCCCGCGGCCGGAGGCGGCTACCGCGCGGGCTCGGCGGGCGCACCCGGCGCGTCGGGCGGCGCCGGGGGCGGCGGCGAGCACGCCGTGGATCTCGATCCGGCCGCGCAGCGGACAGTCGTGAAAAACGGCATGGACGCCATCAGGAATGGGCGCCCCGATCCCAACACCTCGGACCCGAACGCGCAGAACGTGGCGATGGGCACGCGGCATGGGTACGCGGTTCTCGAGGACTCCAACCTCGCCCGCAAGAGCGCGCGCTCGGGAGACGCCGCCTCCGAGACAGATGTCAACGGCAACGCTCGCTACGACCACAATCTCCGGCCGGACCGCGACCCCGAGCATCACATCGGCAGCAATACCTTCCTGGTTGAAGTGAACCCCGCCGATAACTTCGTTGATACCCGATAAGACTAGGACCTGAGACCCACCCGGCCCTAGGCCCATCGCGACCTCCCCGCTAGGCCCTTCGATTCTCCCGAAACAGGCCGCCGCGCGGCATACTGTGGGCATGAAGCTGAGCGCGATCCTGGCGGCGATCCTGGCGGGGGCGGCGAGCGCCCGCGCGGCGAACGTGCCGGAAAAGGTCCCCGCGAGCGAGCAGGCCGTGAGCCCCCAATTCCTCTTCCCTCTCAACGACCCCCTTCAGAAGGACACTTTGGCGGCGGACCTCAAGCAGGCCCAGGTCCCCTCCTTCATCCACATCGGCGGAGGCCGCAGCGCCCAAGCCGACGAGCTGCGCGATTCCCTGGCCCTTCCCAAGTCCCGCGTGGCGACCCAGGAGCAGCCGGCCGCTCCCGCGGCTCGCCCGGAGCCCGCGAAGAAGCCGGCCCGCCTGCCCTCCTCGCGCGCCCGCCGCGCCAAGCGGGCGCCGGCCTCCCGCTAGCTCAGGGCTTTCGCGAATCCCCGGCCGAAGACTGCGGAGCGGCTTCCCGCCTCAGCGGCCTCGGGCGGGGCGTCGGCCAGATGATCTCGCAGCCGTAATAGAGGATGATGACGGCGAAGAACAGGAACGCCGCCCAGACGGGCCAGAGCGCGACTTTATAGGAGCGGACGTTCAGAGGGGCGGCGCGGGGACTTTGCGCGCGCGCGGGCGCCGCGGCGGCTCGCCCCGGACGCCGGCGGGGACCGCGATGTCGACGGTGGGCGGGGTCTCGACGCCGGGCGAGTCCTCGCCCGAGTCGGGCGCGGCGTCGACCGGGGGCTTGGCGCTCGGGTAGGACGCCCGCGGCCCCCGTCCGCGCAGGCGCGGTATGCCGTAGTAGAGGATGATGGCCGCGAGAAACAGCGCGACCATCACGACCGGGCCGAGCGGAAGCTGGTCTCGCTCGCGCCTCATTCCATGTAGTCGCGCAGCGCCCGCGAGCGGGACGGATGGCGGAGCTTGCGGATCGCCTTCGACTCGATCTGGCGCACGCGCTCGCGCGTCACCTTGAAGATCCGGCCCACCTCTTCCAGCGTGTACGTGTACCCGTCGCCGATCCCGTACCGCAGCTTGATGATCTCGCGCTCCCGGTAGGTCAGCGTCTTCAGCACCTGCTCGATCTTGTCCTTGAGCATCTCCTGCGTCGCGGATTCGACCGGGTTGTCCGCCTTCTCGTCCTCGATGAAGTCGCCGAAGTAGCTGTCCTCGCTCTCGCCGACTGGCCGGTCGAGGCTCACCGGATGCCGGCCGATGTTCAACACGCGCCGCGTCTCCTCGACGCTGATGTCGGCCGCCCGCGCCGTCTCTTCGGTCGTCGGCTCGCGCCCCAGCTCTTGCAACAGCCGCTTGGAC
>DATLOS010000337.1:0-3307 GCA_035536155.1 Elusimicrobiota bacterium | reverse complement strand
GTCTGGCTCCTGGTCTGGCTCCGCCGGCTCCTGAGCGACGGCCTTCGTCTCGTCACCACGCGCTTGCCGGTGCCCGTCCTCTACTACGCGCTGTGCTGGCCGCTGGCGTTTCTGGGGATGTTCCCGGTCGTGAAGTACCTCACCTTCTCGGTGCATCCCAAGTTCAAGGTGCGCTGGATCGAGAACTTCGACTGGCTGGCGCCTCCGTACCAGAGCAAGCACACGAAAGAGGAGCTGGCGGAGTGGTTCAGGGAAGGCGGCGTCGAGCTCCTCTCGCGGCTGGCGCACGGCGTCGTGCCGAAGGTCGGGGCGCTGGGGCGCAAGGCGTAGCGTGGGGTTGCCCCGGGTCGCGATGGTGATCGCGCGCTTCCACCCCTACGCGGTCGGCGGCGCGGAGAGGCAGGCGCTCGAGCTCTCCAAGGCGCTGGTCGCGCGCGGGAGCCCGGTCCTGGTCGTCACGCGCCTCGAGGGCGGCGCTCCCGCCGGCGAGTCGCTGGGCGGCGTCGAGATCCTTCGCCTGCCGGCGGGGACGCTCGCGTTCATGATCGCCTGCGTCCTGGCGCTCCTGCGGCGGCGCGGCGAGATCGACGCGATCCACGCCCATCTGGCCGGCTCGCCCGCGCTCGCCGCCGCCTTCGCCGGCCGCCTGCTGGGAAAGCCGGTCGTCGTGAAGCTGGGCGGCGGAAAGGGCATCAGCGAGGTCGCCCTCGCGAAGGGCAGCATCCTCGGACGCCTCAAGCTCGCCCTCTTGCGCGCGCTGCGCCCCGCTTTCGTCGGGGTCGCGGCCGAGATCGCGGAGGAGGCGCGCGCGGCCGGCCTTCCCGTCGCGGCGACGATCCCCAACGGCGTGGACCTGCGGCGCTACCGGCCGGCGGACGCCGAGGGGAAAGGGCGGCTGCGGGAATCGCTGGGCTGGCCCTCGGGCCGGATCTTCCTGTACGCCGGACGCTTCGCCCCCGAGAAGCGCCTCGACCTGGCTCTTCGCCGCTGGGCCGCGGCGCGCCCCTCCGCGGAGGACCTGCTCGTCCTCGTGGGAGAGGGCCCGGAGGCGCCGGCCCTGCGCCGCGCCGCGGGGGACGCGCCGGTCTTGTTCCTGTCTCCGCAAGAGGAGCTGGCCGAGCTCTACCGCGCGGCGGACGTCTTCGTCCTGCCGTCGGTCTCCGAAGGGCTCTCGAACGCCCTGCTCGAGGCCATGGCCTCCGGATCGGCCGTCCTCGCCAGCCGGGTCGGAGGGACGGCGGAAACGGTGCCGCCGGAGGCGGGCATCCTCTTCGACCGAGACGACGAGGCCGGTTTGGAGCATGGGTTCGAGCGCCTTATAAAGGAGAGCGGTCTTGCCGCCGAGCTGGGGCGGGGAGCCCGCCGCGTCGCCGAGGGTTTCGGTATCGAGAAGACCGCCGAGCGCTATCTCGCGCTCTATCGCGGCGGCGAGACCCGGGCCTCGCCGCATTAGTTGTAGAATTGAGTCGTTAGATGTGCGGCATTTGCGGCGTAACCTTCGATTCCCCGGGAAAGGTCGACCCGGCTCTCCTTAAGAAGGCCAACGACCAGATATCCCACCGCGGCCCCGACGACGAGGGCTTCTTCACGGACGAGCGCGCCGGCCTGGCCATGCGCCGCCTGGCCATCATCGACCTGAAGACGGGCCACCAGCCCATGGCCAGCCCGGACGGGACGCTGCACATCGTCTTCAACGGCGAGATCTACAACTTCCAGTCCCTGCGCGCCGAGCTCGAGGCCTCGGGGCGCCGCTTCGCCACCCGATCCGACACCGAGGTCATCCTCGCCCTCTACGAGAAGCTGGGGCCGGCGTGCGTGAAGCGCCTGCGCGGGATGTTCGCGATCGCGATCTGGGACTCGCGCAAGAAGCGGCTCTTCCTGGCGCGCGACCGCATCGGCAAGAAGCCGCTCCTCTACGCCCTCGGCCCGGGTTTCCTCGCCTTCGGCTCGGAGCTGCGCTGCCTCCTCAACTGGCCGGTGCCGCGCGAGCTCTGCGCCGAGGCCGTGGACATGTTCCTCTCGCTCCAGTACATCCCGGCGCCGCGCACGATCTACAAGGCCGTGCGCAAGCTCCCACCTGCGCACACCTTGATCTACGAGAACGGCAAGGCTACGGTGGAGCGCTACTGGGACCTGCCCCTCGGCCAGCCGCCCGTCACCACGGATTTTGAGGAAGCCAAGAGTCTCCTGCGCGAGAAGCTCACGGAGTCGGTGAAGCTGCGCATGATCTCGGATGTGCCCCTCGGCGCCTTCCTGTCGGGCGGGGTGGACTCCTCCATCATCGTCGCGCTGATGGCCGGGCTCTCCTCGACGCCGATCAAGACTTTCTCCATCGGCTTCGAGGAGAAGGAGTTCTCCGAGCTGCCTTTCGCCCGCGAGGTGGCCAACGCCTACGGCTGCGACCACAACGAGTTCCACGTCACCGCGGACATGGCCGACGTCCTGCCCAAGCTGGCCTGGCACTACGGCGAGCCCTACGCCGACTCGAGCGCCCTGCCCTCGTACTACGTCTCCCGCGAGACCCGCCGCCACGTGACCGTGGCCTTGAACGGGGACGGCGGCGACGAGAACTTCGCCGGCTACATCCGCTACTTCGCCATGAAGGCGGCCCACCTCTACGACTCCTTTCCCGGCCCCTTCAAGTCGGCCGCGGCCGCGGCGGCCGAGCTCCTGCCGGACCGGAACGCGCCGATCAGCCTGTCCTGGCGCATCAAGCGCTTCCTGCGCTCGGCCAAGCTCGCGGACTTGGGCCAGCGCCACCTCCGGATGGTCTGCTACTTCTCGGAGGACGACAAGAAGGGGCTCTATTCCCCGTCGATGCGCGCCGCGCTGGGAGCGGGCGCGCCGCCCGCCGAGGAGTACCTGCGCGCGGCTTTCGAGAAGGCCAAGGGCGAGGACTTCGTCAACCGCATGCTCTACGCCGACTTCGCCACCTACCTGCCCGAGTGCTTGATGGTGAAGATCGACATCGCCACCATGGCCAACTCCCTCGAAGGCCGCTCGCCGCTGCTCGACCACGAGTTCGTGGAGCTGGCCTATCGCATGCCGGGAGATTGGAAGCTCAAGGGCCTGCGCGGGCACAAATACGTTTTCAAGCAGGCCTTCGCCGACAAGCTCCCGCCCATGATCCAGAAGCGCGGGAAGATGGGCTTCGGCATCCCGGTCGGGCCGTGGTTCCGCGGCCGGCTCAAGGGCTACTGGGAGGAGCGCGTGCTCTCCTCCGAGGCGCTGGCGCGCGGCTACTTCGAGCCCGCGGCCCTGCGCGCGATGTGGGAGGAGCACCAGAGCGGGCGCCGCGACAACGGCT
>DATLOS010000336.1:0-12963 GCA_035536155.1 Elusimicrobiota bacterium | reverse complement strand
CGACGGCCGCCATGCTCGCGGACAAGGTGTATTTCTTCCGCTCCTCGGCCGCGAACCTCTACGACGTGCTCGACGCGGGCCATCCCGACCTGCCGTTCCTGCCTTCCCGCATGGGGGACGTCCTCGCCGTGTTCCGGCTGGACTCCGACTACCTCGCCCGGGCTTTCACGGAGGGCGGCGCGCGCAACGCGACCCAAATCTCGATCGACTTCGACGAGGCCTGGGCCCGCAAGAACAACGGCGGCCGCCTCGTGGGGATACCCTACGAGACCTTCCTCTCCGCGCCCCTGCGCCCCTTCGACCGGGTGCGTCGGCGCATCGGGCTCGGCGGCTGGCGGATCCGCCGCGACGAGGAGACGCTCGCCGCGATGCGCTACCTGGAGGAGGCGCTGACGGCGCGGCGCGGCGAGCAAGTCCGCTAGACTTTGATAGAATCGCCCAATGGCTGCCAAAAAGAAGATTTTGCTCGTGGAGGACCAGGACGATGCTCGGGCCTTCATGCGCGTCCTCGTGGAGGGGGCGGGCTGGGAGGCCCAGGAGGCCGCCAGCTCCGCGGCGGCCCTGGAGAGCGCCCGCCGCGACAAGCCCGACGCGGTCGTCATGGACATCATGATGCCCGGCGGGTCGGGCTTCCAATGCATCCTGGAGATGCGCGCCGTCGAGGCGCTCAAGGCCGTGCCGATCCTCGTGTGCACCGCGCGCTTCAACGACAAGGACGAGGAGCAGTGCCGCGCGCTGGGCGCCGACGACTTCATCACGAAGCCCTTTAAGAACGAGGACCTCTGCGGGAAGCTGCGCAAGCTCCTGGAAAAGTCCGCGGGCCCGCGCAAGAGCTGAGCCGCCGTAGGTCTTGACTTATTCTAGATTTAGAGTTATTCTAAATCTATGAGGACCCGCGCGGAGCTGGAGGCGATCGAGTCCCGGCTTCGGGCGGCCGGCGTTCAGCCGACGGCCCAGCGCCTCGCCATCGCGCGCTTCGTCCTGGGGGCCGCGGAGCATCCGTCGGCCGAGGACGTGAAGGCTTGGGCGGACGAGAATTTCCACAAGCTCAGCCTGGCCACCGTCTACAACACCCTCGGTGCCCTGGTGCGGGCCGGCTTGCTCAAGGAGGTCCGGCTCCCGCACAACGACCGGGTCGTCTACGACGACAACGTCTCGGAGCACTACCACTTCCTGGACGAGCGGACGGGGAAGATCTTCGACGTGGACCCCGCGCGCGTGGCGGTCCGTCCGCGGCTCGGCAAGGAGTTCCGCGTCCGGGGCGTGGAGGTCTTGTTGCGTGGCACGCGGGAAGGACGGCGATGAAGAGGAGGGGGACCATCATGAACAGCGCGACGATCGAGAAGGGAAAGGCGGACGTGCTCCACATCGGCATCGGGGAGGGCGACCGCGGGCAGGTCGCGCGGATACTCGGCCGCCTGCTGGCCGACGAGTTCGTGCTCTACGCCAAGGTCCGCAACTTCCATTGGAACGTCGAGGGACCGCGCTTTGCGCAGCTGCACAAGTTCTTCGAGGAGCTCTACGAGGACCTCGACGAGATCGTCGACGAGGTGGCCGAGCGCATCCGGGCGCTGGACAAGCCCTCTCCGGGGAGCCTGGCGGAATTCCTCAAGAGCACCCGCCTGAAGGAGGCGCCGGGCGGTCCCCTGGAGTCGGGCGCCATGGTCGCGGCCCTGCTCCAGGACTACGAGCACCTCGTCCGCGAGCTGAGGCCGGAAATCGACGCCTGCATCGTGCGCTTCCATGACGTCGGGACCGGCGATTTCCTGACGGGCATCTTGGAGAAGCACGAGAAGACGGCGTGGATGCTCCGCAGCCATCTGCGGGGCTCGTGAGCGTTCCCGACTTCATCTACGGCACCGCCTGGAAGGAAGGCGCGACGGAGGGGCTCGTGCGCGAGGCTCTGAACGCGGGCTTCGCCGCCGTCGACACCGCGAACCAGCGCCGCCACTACCACGAGCAGGGCGTGGGCGACGGCCTGCGCGCGTTCCTGCGCGAGAGCGGAAAGCGGAGGGAGGAGCTCTTCCTCCAGACCAAGTTCACCTTCGCCGACGGGCAGGACCACCGCAAGCCCTACGACGAGCGGGCTCCCTACGCCGAGCAGGTCCGCCAGTCCTTCGAGAGCTCCCTGAAGCACTTGGGCGTCGACTACCTGGACTCGTACCTGCTGCACGGCCCCGCCGGCCACGGCCTCGGCGCGGCCGACTGGGAGGTCTGGGGCGCGATGACCGAGCTGCTTCGCTCGGGGAAGGCCCGGGCGATCGGCGTCTCCAACTTCGACGCCCGGCAGCTCGACGCCCTCGTCGCCAAGGCGGAGGTTCGCCCGGCCTTCGTCCAGAACCGCTGCTACGCGAGCCGGGGCTGGGACCGGGAGGTGCGCGCCCTGTGCCGCGCGAAAGGGATCGCCTACCAGGGCTTCTCGCTGCTCACGGCGAACGTCCAAGAGCTGACGAAGGCGCCGGTGCGGGCCATCGCCCAAAAACACGGCAAGACCCTCCCGCAGATCGCTTTCCGGTTCAGCCAGCAGCTCGGGATCATCCCGCTCACCGGGACCACGGACGCCGGCCGCATGCGCGAGGACCTCGACATCCGCTCCTTCTCGCTGAGCGAGGACGAGGTCCGGACGATCGAAGAGATCGGCGGCTAGAGCTCCGGCGGGAACTCGTGCCGCCCGTCCGGGCCCACGGCGAGGGTCCAGACCCGCGTGATCGCGGCGAGGGGAAGCGCCGCATAGAGGTGGGGGAAGAGCTCTCCGCCGCGCGACGGCTCCCACGCGAGCGGCTTGGGCAGGCGGGCCGGATCGATCTCGGCCAGGACCAGCCCCGCCTCGCCGGCGAAGTATCTCGCGGCGGTCTCCCGGACCTGGGCGGCGGTGGAGAAATGGACGAAGCCGTCGGCCAGATCGACGGGAGCGCCCTCGAAGGCCTCCCGGCCGCGGGCGGCGGCCCATTCCGCGGCGCGCAGGAGCTTGTAGACCGGCGGCATCAGAGCTCCGTGTACTTCTTGGCGATGCCCTTCGCCTTCGCGACCGGGTACTTCCGGGCGTTCTTGCGGATCTTGCGCTCCATCGCGCGCTCCAGGTCGATGCCGAGGTTGTCGGCCAGCTCGAAGAGGTAGGTGGCCACGTCCGCGATCTCGTCGGCCACGGCCTCCTTCTCGCGGCGGGCGTGGGCCACGCACTGCTCGGGGGTGCGCCACTGGAAGTGCTCGAGGAGCTCGGCGGCTTCGATGGCGACCGAGATCGCCAGGTTCTTGGGGTCGTGGAACTGCATCCAATCCCGCGCGTCGCGGAAGGCGCGGATCTTCTTGAGGACCTTTTTCATGCGTTGATCGCCTCCAGGAACCGGGCGCCGTACTTCTCCAGCTTCTTCTCGCCCACGCCCTTCACCGCGCGCAGGTCGTCCAGCGTCTTGGGCTTGTGCGCCGCCATCTCCACGAGCGCGCTGTCGTGGAAGACGACGTAGGGAGGGACTCCCAGCTTCTCGGCGAGCTCCCGGCGCAGGGCGCGCAGGCGCTCGAAGAGCGCCTCGTCGGGCGTGCCCGAGCCGAGGCCCTTGGCCGCCTTGGACTTCTTCGCCTTCTTCGACGGGGGCGCGGCGACCCCGAGCTTCACCGTCCCCTGGTCCTTGCACAGGGCCTTGCCCGCCTCGGTGATCCGCAGGAGCGGGTAATCGCCGTCCTCCGTGACCTCGAGAAAGCCCTGCACGATTAGCTGGTCGACCCAGGAGCGGACCGCGGCCTCGCCGGCCTCCTTGAGGAGGCCGAACACGGCCAGCTTGTCGTGGCCGTTGCGGGACATGCGCTCGTCGGCGCGGCCGAGGAGCATGCTCACCACGTAGCCGGTCCCGAAGCGCCCCTCCGCCCGCCAGGCGGCGCTCAAGACCTTCTTGGCCGTGAGCAGGGCCTCGTCGTCCGGCAGGCCGCGGGTCTCGCCCAGGCAGACGTCGCAGGCTCCGCAGTCCGCCGCCTCGAGGCCGGCGCCGAAGTGCTCGGCCAGGATGCGGTGGCGGCAGATGGGAGCCACGGCGAAGCGGCCGATCTCGCGGAGCTGGCGCTCCAGGGCCTTGAGGCGCTCGGGCGCCAGGGCGCCGTCCTTCTGCGCCAGCCAGCGGTGGGTCGCCAGGTCCGAGGCCGAGAAGAAGAGGACGCACTCGGCGGGAAGGCCGTCGCGCCCGGCGCGGCCCGACTCCTGCTGGTAGTGCTCCACCGAGCGCGGGGTGTTGGCGTGGACGACGTAGCGCACGTTGGAGCGGTCGATGCCCATGCCGAAGGCGATGGTCGCGACGACGACGTCGAGGCGCTCGTTGACGAAGCCCTCTTGCGCCGTCTTGCGCTCGTCGGCCGGCAGGCCGGCGTGGTAGGGGGCGCAGGAGACCCCGTGGCTGCGCAGTCCCTCGGCCAGGCGCTCGACGTCCTTGCGCGTCTGCGCGTAGACGATCCCGCCCTCGCCGGGGTGGCGGCGCACCACGTCGAGTATCTGCGCGCTCTGGTCGCGGCGCTGGAAGGCGCGGTAGACGAGGTTGGGGCGGTCGGGGTGGCCGAAGAGGCGCTCCGGGTCCCGCAGGCCGAGCTGGACGCCGATGTCCTCGCGCACCTCGGGCGTCGCCGTGGCGGTGAGGGCCATGCGCGCGGCCTTGGGGACCCGGTCGAGGACCTCGCGCAGGCGGCGGTACTCGGGCCGGAACTCGTGTCCCCAATGCGACACGCAGTGGGCCTCGTCCACCGCGGCCAGGATCAGGCGGGGGGCGAGGTCTTCGATTAGGTCGCCTACCAGGAGGCGCTCGGGGCTGACGTAGAGGAGCTCGGTCTTGCCGGCGGCCAGGCTGCGGTAGGCCTCGCCGCGGTGGTCGGCCTCCAGGTTCGAGTGCAGGGCGTCCGCGGCGAGCCCCGCCTCTCGCGCGGCGGCGACCTGGTCGTCCATCAGCGCTATTAAAGGAGAGACGACGAGGACCAGGCCGCGCCCCATCGCCGCGGGAAGCTGGTAGCAGAGGCTCTTGCCGCCGCCCGTGGGCAGGACCACGAGGCAGTCCTTGCCCGCGAGGGCGGCGTCGACGGCCTCCTTCTGCAGGGGCCGGAAGGAGTCGTAGCCCCAGCGGCGCTTGAGCGCTTCCTCGGCGGTCATGGGGACATTATACCGCGGCGACGAAGGGAACTTTTTCCGGGCTCGCGCGTACAGGATGAGGCCGGAGGGAGGGACCATGGACGTCGAGGCCATGTCGCTGGAGGAGCTGCTCGAGCTCAACAGCCGCGTCGCGAGGCGGCTCTGCGCCCTGCTGGACGCGGAGGAGGCGGTCAGGCGCGGGTAGTTTGCTATTCTTTCTCACATGAAAAAACTCCTCATCGCTTTGGCGGTCCTCGGTCTGCTCGGCGCCGGCGCGGCGTACGTCGTCTACACCAGCGCCGGCAAGATCGTCAAGACGGCCATCGAGGAGTTCGGCCCCAAGGTCCTGGGCGCGCCGGTGACCGTGCGCTCGGTGCGCCTGTCGCCGTTCTCGGGCAAGGGCTCGATCCACGGCCTGGTGGTGGGCAACCCGCCGGGCTTCCAGACCCCGTCCGCGTTCGAGCTCGGCTCGGTCCACATCTGGGTGGACTACAAGTCCTTGCTCACCGACAAGATCCGCGTGCGCGAGGTCCGCGTCGCCTCGCCCAAGGTCACCTTCGAGACCGGCGCCCACGGCAGCAACATCGCCGCCCTGCAGAAGAACGTCGAGTCCTTCGCGGGGCCGTCGTCGGGCGGCTCGAGCGGGCCCGCCAAGAAGCTCCAGCTCGACCTCTTCGACCTGAGCGGCGGCGAGGTCGGCTTCAGCACCAAGCTCCTGGGCTCCAAGCCGATCACGGCGCCCCTGCCGCCGGTCCATATCGAGGGCCTGGGCAAGGGCAAGGAAGGCGTGACGCCCGGCGACGCGACCAAGGTCGTCTTCCATTCGATCTACGCCTCCGTGCTCAAGGCGGTGGCCACCGTGCCCGGCGTGGGCGAGGCCGTCGACGACGCCAAGAAGGTCGTGGGCGAAGCGGCCAAGACCGCGAACCAGGCGGTCTCCGGCATCACGGGCCTGTTCAAAAAGAAGAAGAAGTAAGGTTCCTTGACAGGCCCCGTCGGCGGGCCTACCTTTTTTTCATGGAGCGCGGCGTCATCGAGCTCTATCTCGCCTTCTTGGCCTTGGAGGCGGCGGTCGAGCTGGTCCTCAACGAGCTCAACCTGCGCCATTACCGGGCGAAGCGCGGGAAGGAGGAGTGGAAGGCCCTGGAGTACGCTTTGGTCCGCGGCCGATTCGCGCGCGCGGCGATCCTTTGGGACACGGGGACGAGGCTGCTCGACGCGTTCCTTTTGCTGCCCGTGCTGGGGGCCGCCGCGCGCGCGCTTGCGCCCTTCCTGCCCATGCCGTACGCCGAGAGCGTGCTCTTTTGCCTGGGCTATGCCCTGCTTCGCCACGTCGACGAGGTCCCCTTGGACCTCTATGACACTTTCTCCATAGAGCAGCGCTTCGGCTTCAACCGCACGACCCCGGGCGCCTACGCGCTCGACGGGCTCAAGAGCGCGGCCCTGGCGGCAGCCTTCGGGGTTCCGACGCTCCTCTGCGCGTTCCTGCTCATCGACCGCGCCGGTCCGCGCTGGTGGCTCTGGGCCTTCGCGCTCTCCATGGCCTTTCACTTCCTGCTGATGCACGTCTCTCCCGCTTTCATCGAGCCGCTCTTCAACCGCTTCGAGCCCTTGGCGGACGGGGAGCTGCGCGAGCGCGCGCTGGCCTTGGCGGGCAAGGTCGGCTTCCCGGGCCGGGAGATCCAGGTCAAGGACGCCTCCCGGCGCACGGGGCACTCCAACGCCTACTTCACCGGCGTGGGGCGGGCCAAGCGGATCGTCTTCTACGACACCTTGCTAGCCGAGCTGACGGTCGAGCAGAGCGTGGGCGTCCTGGCCCATGAGCTGGGGCATTGGAAGCTGCGCCACGTCGAGGAGAGCATGGCGCTGTGGGCCCTGGTCTCCTTCATCGACCTTTACTTGATGAGCCTGGCCCTGCGCTTCGAGCCCCTGTGCGGCGCCTTCGGCCTGGCTCCGAGCCCGCACGCGGCGATGGTGGCCTATTGGATCGTCGCGCCCCAGCTCTTCTTCTGGCGCGGGCCCTTGACCAACATCATGCGCCGCCGACAGGAGCGCGAGGCGGATCGCTTCGCCCGCGCCGCCGCCGGCGGCGGCGCCGAGCTGGCCGGCGCTCTGGACGCGGTGGCGGACCACAACCTCGGCGCCCCGGGCGCGCACCCCTGGCACCACGCCTACTATTCCTCGCACCCGACCTTCCGCGAGCGGCTCGCCGTGTTCGAGGAAGGCTAGGCGCGGCGCCAGCCGGCGCCGAAGGCCTTCATCTGGTAGATGGTCAGGCCGTCGACCGACAGGAAGCCGTCGGCGACGATGCGGCCGGCGTCCTCGTCCAGCGCGCTCACGCACGCCTCGACCGTCACCTTCTTGTTGGAGGGAACGACCTGCCCCCGGTACACCCACTCGTGCGCCAGACCGAGGGGGAAGGCGCCGAACTCGCGCCCGGCGGGGGCTCCCCATCGCTCCAAGGAGACGACGCGCAGGAGCTGGAGGAAGGACTCAAGGCCGAGCGAGCCGGGGCAGACCGGGTCCTGGAAAAAGTGCGCCTTGAAGAACCACTCCGCCGGGTCGACGCGCTTCTCGCCGCGAATGAAGCCGAGGCCGTTGGGGCCGCCGTCCGGGACGAAGAGCGGCACCGCGTCGAACATGCGCAGGGCCCTGGCCGGAAGAGCCGGCGCCGACGCGGGAGAGGCGGCGGAGTCCTCGGGGGACAGCGGCGGCATAAAGGGGAAGTCGAGGCGCTTGCCGCGGGCCGCCTCCTCGGCGCCCGGCGCGTAAAGTCCGGCCCCCATGATGCCCTTCTGGTCGGAGAGGGCGGCCTTCGAGAAGAAGCCGAAGTAGGTCGTGCCGTCGTAGATCGGGGCGCCGTCCCGCGCGGAGCGCACGGCGAGGTCGTAGTGCTGGATGATCATCCCGCCGGAGAGCGAGGTCCGGGTCAGCTTCACCCGGGTGATCAGCGTCCCCGCGTCCGGCAGCACCTCGCGATGGAGGACGGCCTTGCCGCCCAGGTTCCGGAAGGAGAGATCCTGGTCGCTGAGGAGCGCCGACCCCAGGTAGGCGGCCAGCCAGCCGCAGGGCTGGAGCGCCGCCTCCAGGAGCACCGCGAAGGGCATCGTTCCCTGCCGGTTGGCGCGGAAGTACCAGGCGTCGGGCGGGACGTCGTACTCGGCCTCGATCACGGCGCCCTGCGCCAAAGTGAAGGGGCGCGCGTTCTCGATCGACACGATCCGGTTCAGGAACTTATACGGAGGTCCCGGGAGGCGGGCGATGACGCGCCTTTCATCGAAGATGCGGTACTTATCGCCGAAGGCCTCCGACGGCTTGCCGACCGCGAACGCCAGGATCTTCTCGTCGTCGAAGATGGCGCGCCGCCGGATGAATCCGCCAGCCGCTTCCCGCGCGACCGGCGTCGCCGACTTCTTGGACCACAGGGCGCGCAAGGACTCGCGCGAGCTGCCGACCAGCTTGATGGACATGTCCGAGATTAGGACGATGGGCTTGCCGTCGGAGTACATCAGCGCGTCGGCTATCGCGAACGGCTCGGGGCCGTAGCCCAGCTCCTTGATCCAGATCTCGTAGACCGCCTTCTTGGTCGAGGGCAGGACCTGGCCGCGGCACTTGAGGCGGCTCTTCACGCCCGGGATCGGCTCCCAGCGCAAGGAGCCCTCGCCGACCCAGCCCATGCGCATCAGCAGGACGCGCAAGGTGTGCATGCAGCACTCGTACATGAGAGTTCCGGGCATCACCATGTCGTCGGTGAAGTGGCAGGTGAGGAACCAGTCGTCGGGATGGATGTCCGCCTCGGCGCGGATAAGGCCGAGGCCGTGGCGCCCGCCCGCGGGGTCGAGCTCGAGAACGCGGTCGAGCAGGCGAAGCTTGCCGCCGGGGATGCGCAGGGGATCCTCGATCGGCAGGCCCGCGAAGGCGGGGCCGAAGGCGGCGGCCAAGTCGCCGCGGCGCAGGGCCTCGACCCGGGCGTCGTCCAGCGCCTGGCGCTCCATCGGGACGAGCGGCTCCCAATCGGCGGGCCGCTTGCCCGGCCGCGCGCGCCGGTCGAGCTCGGTGAACACGATCCCCTTGCCCGCGGCCAGCTCCGCCTCGGTGAAGAAGCCGGCGCAGCCGTCGCGCATGGTGAGGAGGGGCTTGCCGTCGACGGTGCCGTCGAAATTGAAGAAGAAGAGGTGGGCGCCGCCTTGGCGGGCGAAGCGCTCGATGCGGATATCGTAATGGATGACCTTGCCGGGGGGCGGCAGCTCGCCGTGGAAGGTCACGACCGCGTCGAGCAGGCGATAGCGGGCCAAGCCCTTGGTGACGAAGTCGATGCCCAAATATCCCGAGAGAAAGAGATCGGCCTGGCCCGCCTCGACCGCGACGCAGGTGGGGATGCGGCCGCCGTCCAGGTACCAGGCGCCGGTCTTCACGTCGTGCTCGGTGACGACGCGGCCCGAGCCCATCGAGCGGGGCTCGCCCTCGACCTTCAGGATGCGGTCGACGAGCATGAGCGGCTCGTCGGGCAGGCGCACACGGGTCGGATGCGCATCCGCCTCCGCGAACGCTCTTCCCAGCACCGCCTCGATCTTGCCTTTCGCGAACTCGAGGCACTGCTCGCGGGACATGAAGACGGCGCGTTCGTCCCGTTTCTCCTCATAATTCGCGGCGGGTCCTGTCACCGATGGGGCCCATCGGCCTTCTCGCGCTTCGCTTACTCCCTTGGAGGCCAACGCGGCGCGAAGCTCTAATAAACGGCTTTGGGCTTCGATCGAAAACTGGGTCAGCTTGAGGAATCGCTGATGGGCGGAGGCGTGGGCGGACAAGGCGATTTCGGCCGGGACGAACGTCTCCTTAGAAACGAACGGCGGAGGAGCGGGCCGGGGAGCAGGCAAGCCAAGGGACACGGCGATGCGCGGGACGGCCGGCCGCTCGGCGCGATGGCCGACCGCCGGAGAATCTCCTCCATAAAGAAAGGAAAGGTCCATGGGCACGCGCTCGGCGGCGAGGGCGGCCAGGAGGCGCAGCCAGGAGGAGACCTCGTCCTGCCCCTTGAGGTCCGCGGAGCGGGCGAAATGGGGCTTGCCCGCGAGGATCTGGCCGATCATGCGCGCGGTCGCGCCGCGCGGGCCGAGCTCGACGAAGAAGCGGAACCCGTCCGCGTAGGCCTTCTCGACCGCCGCCGGGAAGTCCACGGTTCCCAGCGCCTGATCGGTGATCGAGCGCGCCGTCGTGGTCCGGGTCGGGGCGTAGCCCTTCCCCCAGGCGCCGCTGTAGAACGTCAGCCCTTCCGGGGTCTTGGTCGGAAGGAGGTGCAGCGCGAGGTAGGCTTTCTCCACGCGCTTGGCGACGTCGCAGTGGACCGTCGTGACGCCGGAGACCGGGAGGAAGGCGCAGGCGAGGCGCTTGCGCAAGGCCTCGACCTGGGGGCGGTCGCCGCCCACCACGCATTCGCGCGGGGAGTTGATGATGAGGAGGTAAGCGCGCGGGAGGCCTTTGAGCGCGGCGCGGACCTCCGCGGCGGAGCGGTCGACCACTCCCAGGGACCAGTCGACGCGCTTCTTGGCGGGGAGCTTCCAGGCCTTGGCCGCCGCCGCGCAGGGGCCCGCCAGGTCCCGCGAGAAAAGCGGGGAGCGGCGCACGCGGCGCAGCATCTCGTCGCGGGACGTCCAGGCGCCGAGAGCGAACAGGGACGCGGTCTCGCCCAGGCTGTAGCCGATGGCGCCCGCGGGCTCGAGCCCGAAGGACTTGGCGAGCTCCGCCTGGGCGGCGCCGTAGGCGACCTGGCCGAGGATCAAAGCGGGATGGTCGGCGTCGAGCGCCGCGAGCGACTCCTCTTCCCAGCCGACCGGCCAGGAGTCCCGCAGAGGCGCGAAGCGCTCGGGCACGAGCTGGTCCTTGAGCAGCAGGCAGCGCGCATCCTGGGCGCGCAGGATCTCCGGCCACTGCACGCCTAGGCCGGCGCCCATGCCCAGGTAGTGGTTGCCCGAGCCGGGGAAGACGAAGGCCAGCTTGCCTCGCAGCGGCTTCGGGGAGTAGAAGGCGCGGTCCATGCCGTGGCCGTTGAAAGGCTGATCGGGGGCCTCGCCCAGACGCTTCGCCGAGAGCTCGATCAGACGGACGAGCTCGGCGGCGTCGCGCGCGACGAGGGAGACGGCAAGCCGCCCCTCGCGTCCCTCGGCTGCGAACCAGCGGCGGGCCAGGGCCTCGACGTCCGCGGCGCCGCGGGCCAGGGCTTTCAGGCGGCGCATAGAGGCGAGCATGGCGGGGACGTCGTCCGCCGCGGCGACGAAGAGGGCCTCGCTCCGCGAGCCGAGAGGCTGGCGGCGCTCGACGGCGGCTCGCGGCGAGACCTGCCCCTCGAGCTCCTCCAAGACCAGGCGGACGGGAAGCCCGGCGCCGCCCGATGCCTGGACCGCGGCGCGGCGCGGCCCCTCCTTGCGGTTGCGCAGCCAGAAGCGGGGCCCCGTCGGCGCGCCCGGAGCGGCCGGGAGGATCTGTTGGTAGAGGGCGAGCGCGGCCTGCGCCAGCGCCGCGGCGCCGGCGGCGGCGCCGGTCCGGCCGACGACGGAGTCGACGGGAGCGAGCGGGACGGCGGGCTTTCCCGAGAAGTCCAGCACGGCGTAGACCCGGTCGCCGTCGCGGACGGCGTCGTCCAGGCGCTTGAGGACGAAGGCCGCGGCGCCCTCTCCGCCGACGCCGCCGCGTCCGCTCGAGGACTCGGCCGCGAGGTGGCGGATGTCTCCGCAGAGGTCCACGGCGCCGACCACGGCGCAGTCGAGCTCGCCGCGCTCGAGGGCGCGGGCCCCGGCTTGGACGGCGCGCAGTCCCGAGGCCTCCTCGGCGGCCAAGGTGAAGCTGGGGCCGCCGATCTTGAACTCGCGGGCGATGCGCGAGGCGATGATGCCGCCCAGGGCGCCCATGGTTCGGTTGGCGGAGAGCGCCGGGCCGGCGGCCTCGCGCAGGGACTCGGGCTGGGCCCAGCGGAAGTGGAAGTTGGCGGTGTTGGGATCCAGCTCCATGCCCACGAACACGCCGGTGCGCTCGTGCTCGCGCTCCAGCGCGTTCGCGTCGACGAGGGCGGCGCGGGCGGCGGCGAGCATGAGAAGCTGCTGCGGGAGCATCTCCTCGATCTCCTTCGGCGGGATGCGGAAAGTCCCGGCCGGCACCGAGACCTCGTCCAGATAGCGGCCGGGGCGGCCGGCGGCGCCGAGCCAGCGCCGGGCCGGGGCGTCGCCGAGGTTCGCCGGCGGCGCCTTGCCCGCGAGGACGGCTTCCTGGAACTCGCGCAGGGAACCGAGGGCTCCGAAGCGGGCCTCCATGCCGACGATGGCGATCTTGGGGGAAGCGGGCTTCGTCGCCGCGCGCGTCCGCGCTTTGCGGGGAGCGTATTCCTCGAGGAGGACGTGGGCGTTGATCCCGCCGAAGCCGAAAGCGGAGACCGCGGCGCGCCGGGGCGTCCCGCTTTCCCACGCTTGGGGCGCGGAGAGGACGCGGAAAGGGCTCTCCTCGAGGCCCGCGCTCGAGCGCTCGAAGTGGGCGCTGGGAGGCAAGGTCTTCTCCTTGATCGCCAGCAGCGTCTTCGCCAGCCCCGCCGCGCCGGCGCCGGTGAGGAGGTGGCCGACGTTCGACTTGACCGAGCCGATCGCGGCCCGCGCCTCGCGCGGGGCGTTTTTCCAGAGCTCGCGCAGCGAGCCCAGCTCCACCGCGTCGCCGACCGGCGTTCCGGTCGCGTGGCACTCGACCAGACCGACGCTGGCGGGCTCCCAGCCCGCCTCCGCGTAGGCCTGGCGCATGGCGCGCAGCTGCCCGCCGCCGTCCGGGGCGAGCAAGGAGCCGCCCACGTCGTTGGAGAGGCCGATGCCCCGGATCAAGGCGAG
>DATLOS010000335.1:0-7986 GCA_035536155.1 Elusimicrobiota bacterium | reverse complement strand
TTGCGCGCGGGCTTGGCGAGGAGCAAGCCCAGCATGAGTCCCTTGCCGCGGATCGACTTCACCAGAGGGATGGAGAGACGCTTGCGGATGAGGCCCTCGAGGCGCCGCGCCGTGAGCCAGGCCTTGGTCTCGAGGATCTCGCCCAGCGTGGCCTCCATCGCGGCGCAGGCCAGCGGCCCGCCGCCGAAGGTGGAGCCCAGGTCGTTGGGCTTGAGGCGCCCCGCCGCGGCCTTGGTCGCCACCACGGCGCCGCAGGGCACGCCCGAGCCCAGGGCCTTGGCGAAGGTCAGAAGATCCGGCTTCACCCCGAAGGCCTTGGCCGCCGTGGGCGCGCCCACGCGCCCGAGGCCGGTCTGCACCTCGTCGAAGATGAGGAGCGCCCCGGCCTTCTTGCAGGCGCGCGCGAGACCCTGCAGGTAGCTCGCGGTGGGCGTCACGATCCCGGACATGCTCTGGATGGGCTCGACGATGACGGCCGCGACGTCATCCTTGATCGCCGCCCGAGCGGCCTTGATGTCGCCGAAGGGCACGTGCACCGCCTCCAGGCCGATATCGGTCAGGCCGAACTTGTACTTGGCCAGACCCGTCACCGCGAGCGAGCCCGCGGTGCGGCCGTGGAAGGAGCCGTAGGTCGCGACCACCTTGCCGCGCCCGGTCGCGAGGCGGGCGATGCGCAGGGCGCTCTCGTTGGCCTCGGTCCCGGAGTTGCAGAAGAAGACCTGACCGCCGAGGACCCCGCAGAGCTCGACCAACGCGTGGGCGGCGCGGGCGCGGCCCTCGCTGTAGACCAGATTCGAGTAGAAGATGAGCTTGCCGGCTTGGGAGCGGATAGCGTCCACCACCGGCTTGGGGCAGTGCCCGAGCAAGGTCACGGCGTGGCCGCTGTAGAGGTCGAGGTAGCGGTTGCCCTTCTCGTCCTCGACGAAGTGGCCCTGCCCGCCGCGGATCACGAAGGGGAACTTGCCGTAGGTGGGGAGCACCCAGCGCTCCTCCTCGGCCCGCCAGTCCATTTCCGTCGTCTCAGCGATCGCGCTCATGGATATACTCCCGCATGGAGCAGGCCTTCGGCCTCGCCCCAGCCCATCATCACGTTGAAGTTCTGCACCGCCTGCCCCGCCGCGCCCTTGACCAGGTTGTCGAGGGCCGAGATCACCGCGACCCGCCGCCCCTGCACCGCGGCGTGGATGTCGCAGAAGTTCGAGCCCACCACCGCGTTGAGATCCGGCGGCGCATCGAGGAGGCGCACGAAGGTGGACTTCCCGTACGTCTCCTGGAAAGCCGCCTTCACCTGCTCCGCGCCCACGCCCTTGGGCAGCTCGAGCTGGGCCACGCAGTAGATGCCGCGCACGAAGGGCCCGGAGACCGCGACGAGCCCCAGCCGCAGCGACTCCTTGCCGGCCAAGTCGTCGAAGAGCTGCTCCACCTCGGGCGCGTGCTGGTGGGCGAGAGCCTTGTAGGCGCGCATGTTGCCCTCGCGCAGAGGATGGTGCGTGGTGGCCGAGGGCTTCGCCCCGGAGCCGGAGGAGCCGGTCACCGCGGTGACGTGCGCGGTACCGGCGAGGCCCAGGCGCGCCAAGGGACCGAGCGCCAAAGCCGTCGCCGTGGCGATGCAGCCCGGGTTCGCCACGCGCTTGGCCTTGGCGACCTGCTCGCGCGCCAGCTCGGTGAGGCCGTAGGTGAAGCTCGGCAGCAGGGCCGGGGAGGAGTGCTCCCGCCCGTACCAGACGGGATAGAGCGCCGAGTCGCGCAGGCGGAAGTCGCCGGAGAGGTCGACGATGGCCGGCCCCTTGCCCGCGGCGAGCTTGGCCGACTCCGCCATCGATTCGCCGTGGCCGAGCGCCAGGAATACCGCGTCGAGGCCCGCCGGGAGCTTTTCCTCGAACTTGAGGCTGGTGAGGCCGCGAAGATTCGGATGCGCGGCGGAGACCGGCTTGCCCGCGTAAGTCGCCGAGGCCACCGCCGCGAGCTCCACCTTGGGATGGGACATGAGGAGCCGCACCAGCTCACCGCCCACGTAGCCGCCGCCCCCGAGTATGCCGACCGACCGCTTCATGCCCCGAACAAGGCCTCTTCCACGAAGGCGCCCAGCCGCTCGTAGTCGGTGCGCGCGTTCATCGCCGGCACGCCGATCTTCCCCTCGATGAAGTCCTTGCCCACCCCGTTGTCGGTCGCCGGGCCGGTGATGGCGTGGACCGGGCGCTTGAAGCGGTTGCGGTAGAGCTCGGCCGCGCCCCAGGCCGCGACGGGATCGCCCGCGCACATCACGTGGACCTTGCCCGCGGCCATGAGCTCCTCGTCGTCCAGGATGGACTGCACGCCGTACTCGCCCAGGATGCCGTCGCCCAGCTCGACCACGATGCAGTCCGGCTCCTCCTCGTTCAAGGCGTTGAGGAGGCCCTTGGCCACCGAGACGGAGACCGCGGGAGTCGTGGAGACCACGCCCGCGTCGGTGAAGCACAAAGTCTTGAAGGCGCCGCGGTCCTCCATGCCCAAGGTGTCGCGCAGGAGCGAAACGCCGGTGAGCTTGGTCGCGGCTACGCGCCGGCCATGGCGGGTCAGGTAGCGGATGATCTCGCAGCAGGCGAAGGTCTTTCCCGCCTGCATGCAGGTCCCGGCCACGTAGACGAGGGGCGCGCTCGGGGCCAAGGACTTCCCCCAGGCCACGGCGTTGTCCGTGATCGTGGCGGGCACGCCGGTGCGCTCGCCCAGAACGGGGAAGCTCAGCACCGCGCCCAGGACCTCGGCCTGGAGCGGGGGCCCGAGCTCGACGTTGCCCGCGGTGCAGCGGCCGAGCACGCCGCCCAGGTTGAGGATGTCGAGATGGTCGCCCACCTCGACCTTCTCCGGCACCACGCCGGCGTAGCCGCGCAGGGCGCGCCGAGTGCCGAGGACGCCCGCCAGGACGTCGCCGTCGTTGAGCGTCGTCATGCGGCCGTGGGTGTCCTCCACGCTGTTGTAGGTGGTCTTGTGGCCCTTCACGCGCACGGCCACGACGGTGCCCTCCTTGGCCGGAACGTGGGCCGAGAGGATGGCCTCCCGGGGAACCTTGGCGTTGCGCGTGGTGGATGCGATCTTGTCGAAGACGACCTTCATTCCTCTACTCCTCCCCCCGCCGGGCGTTGGCGAGGACCATGGGCAAGGCGTGGATGCGGGCGAATCCCGCCGCGTCCTGGGCGCTCCAAAGGCTCGTCGTCTCGCCGTAGGCGGCGCGGCTCTCCATGAGCCCGTTGGGGCTGCGCACGCCGGTCACCTCGAAGTGCCCGGGCGAGAGCTTGAGGCGCGCGTCGCCGGTGACCGCCTCCTGGCTCGAGTCCATCATGGCCTCGATGTCGCGCATCGCGGGCTCGAAGGGCAGGCCCTCGTGGAGGAGCTGGCCGTAGAACTCGGCCATGTGGTCTTTCCAGAACTGCTGCCAGCGCGTGAGCGTGAGCTTCTCCAGTTCGCGGTGCGCGGCGATGAGAAGGACCGGCGCCGGAGCCTCGAAGGCGATGCGGCCCTTGATGCCGAGGACGGTGTCGCCCAGGTGGATGCCGCGGCCGAGGCCGTAGGAGCGGCCCAAGGCGTTGAGCTTCTCGACCAAGCGCACCCCGCCCATGGCCTCGCCGTTCAAGGACACGGGCAGGCCGCGCTCGAAGCCGATGGCAATCGAGACCGGGTCGACGGCTTTCTCCGTAGGCTCGGGGTAGGCCGACTCGGGCACCTCGGCCCACGGGTCGTGCGTCTCCTTGCCGCCCACGGTGACGCCCCAGAGCCCGGCGTTGACCGAGTAGGCCGCGGTCTTGGCCGGGATCTCGAGGCCTCTCTCCTTTAGATACGCGGTCTCTTGGGCCCGGGTCCAGCCCAGCTCGCGGATCGGGGCCAGGACTTGGAGATCGGGGCAGAGCGCCTGGAAGACGCCGTCGAAGCGGAACTGGTCGTTGCCGGCCGCGGTCGAGCCGTGGGCCACCGCCTGGGCGCCGGCCTTGCGCGCGAAGGCGGCGACGAGCTCGGCCTGGACCACGCGCTCCGCCGAGACCGAAAGGGGATAGACGCGGCCGCGCAGGACGTTTCCCTTGATGAGGTAGGCCACGAAGCGGGAGAAGACCTTGTCGCGGCCGTCGAGCGTGACGTGCTCCGCCGCGCCGGCGGCGAGGGCCCGCTCCTTGATCTTCTCGAGCTCCCCCGCGACGAAGCCGCCGGTGTCGACGGTGACCGCGGCGACGCCGTAGCCCTTCTCCTTGAGCCAGGCGGCGCAGAAGCAGGTGTCGAGTCCGCCGCTGAAGGCCAGCACCGCCGTACCACTTGAATATTTATTCGCCATGATGCATAATTATACAAATGGAGCCGGGGCTGTCAAGTGCCTTCGGCCCCAGGAGACCGGGACCATGGACCTGCAGACCGAGAAGAGCCCGCGCGAGCTGCGCCGCCAGGCCATCCTCGACGCGGTCGCGCACGAGGAGCTTCGCACCCAGCAGGACATCGTGCGCGCCCTGAAGCGGCGCGGGGTGAAAGCCACCCAGGTGAGCGTCTCCCGCGACTTGGAGGAGATGGGCCTCGGCAAGATCGGCGGGCGCTACCGCGCCGGCCACGGCGAGAGCGGAGTGGCCGATCCGGAGCTCCCCTTCCGGACCTGGGTGCGGTCCGTCGAGGCCGCCGGCCCGCACCTCGTCGTGGTGCGCTGCGAGGTGGGCACCGCGCAGGGCGTGGCCCGCGCGCTCGATCAGGCCCAGCTTCCGGGCACGATCGGCACGGTGGCGGGCGACGACACCATCTTCATCGCCGTCTCCTCGGCCGAGGCCAACGGGAAGATCCGCGCCTTCCTGAACGACCGGATCGCCGGCTAGGCGGCCCGCCGGGGCCTTTCGCCGGGCAGGACGTCCGGCACGGCGGGCGGGTTCTCGAACCAGGCGTTGAGCCGGTCGAAGACCTCGCGCAGGTCCGCGGCGCCGCGCTGGGGAGCGCGCGACGCCTGCCAGAGCGCCTCGGCCCGCGAGAAGTCCTCCTCGCCGAAGCCGCCCCGCTCCCGGCGCAGCTTCGCCAGCGCCGCCATCTCCAGCGGATGCAGCACCCAGGGCTCCCTGTCGGAGCCCGACCAGAACGGCTGGGGAAAGCGATTGTGGGCCACCAAGAGCATGCGGGCGAAGTCGCGGTAGACGCCGCCGTGGGGCGACTCGGCCGCGGCGCGGTTGATCTCGCTCATGATCCCGGCCTCGCCGAGGTCGAGGCCCGCCTCGCGGGCCGAGCGCAGGAAGACCTTGTTCACCGCGAGGAAGTTCGCCTCGAAGATCGCCTCGAAGTTGTCCACGTTGTCCTGGATCGCGCGCATCAGGGGGTCGCGGCGGCGAGGATGGCGCACGTCGCTCTTGCGCATGTTCCGGCGGATCTCCTTGATCGCGCCCGGAGCCCGCAGGGCCTCGCGCAGGCGCGCGATCTCCGCCTGGAAGTGCGCGTCGAGCCGGTTCCAGTAGTAAACGCTGGTCCAAGGCATCTCATAGATTCCGTACGTCCCCGCCGGCTGGATGGGGCGCTCCATGTCGATGATCACCGCCGGGTGCTCGAAGACGCTCCCGCGCGGCAGCAGGACGTTCTTCGGGTTCACGTCGGAGAGGCCGCGAGCCTGGACGAAGACGCCCAGGGCGGCCCGCGTCGCCAGCGGAAGCGAGCTCAGCCGGTAGGGATTCTCCGTCGCCTGCGCCTTGCCCATCACCACCGTCGGCCGGGCGAAGAGCAGGCCGCTCATGTAGCCGACGCCGTCCACGGTGTCCAGCCGGCCCTGGAAGAAGCGGCGGAGGAACCAGCGCGCCATCACCTCGTTGCGCATCGCCCAGATCGATTCCCGCCAGTAGCGCACGGCCCAGGCGAGGGGCCGAAGCAAGGGCGCGAAGGATTTGACCACGAAGTCCCGTCCTCGGGCGCGGAACTCCCCCACGCGGGCCCAGCCCGCCTTGTCGCCCAGCTCCCGGTCGAGGCGCGGCGCCTCGCCCACCCGACGCAACGCGTCGCCCTTGCCCCGCACCCGGTTGTCGAGCTCGGGCACCGCTCCGCCGGCGTCGTCGTCCCCGGCGAAGAGGCGCAAGGCCGGCCGAGCGCCGCCGGAGGGCTCGGTCGGCGCGGGCTCGATCTCCTCCGCCCGAGGGGCCTCCCCGCGCTCGCGGAATATCTTTCCCACGACGGCGGCCTGGCGGACAGCGCCCGAGCCTCCCGCCTCGGACACCTCCTTCTGGGCGTCCGCCACCGTCTTCGCCAAGGCCGCCTTCTCCGGCGCGGGCGGCGCGGGATCTCGCTCGCTTCCCGGGACGATGGGAGGCGGCCGGAAGGAATCCGTCGGGAGCAAAGTCGTCGCCGGCGCCGCGGTCGGGACGAGATTCGCGCCGACCTCGGCGACCGCGTTGAGCTCGGGCGCGACGGCCGGGAGCTCCGGGCCTTGCGAGGCCGGAACGGGGAGCTGGAGGCCGGGAGACAGGAGGGTGGTCGCAAGCCCCCCCGTCGGCTGGACGCCCGCGGAGAGCTCCGCTGGAGCGCGCTCCACGAGCCGCGCCCGAGCGTTGGAAGCCGCCGCCGCCGCTCCCGGAAGGATCGCGAGCAGCGCCGCCGACAGGACTCGAGTCCTCACATCATTAGGGTAGGCGCGCGGCCGCCTAAAAAGAGGGCATTCCGGCACCCATCTTATAGGCCTTTGGACCTATCCCCTGGCCCCCGGCCAAAGAGCTACACTCGCCGCGTCATGAACGAGAGCTTCGAGTTCGTCGTCAAGCGCCCCGCGCGCGCGGCCTTCGAGCTCCTGACCGATCTCAAGGCGCTCGCCGAGGCCGGCCAGGGCCACGTCCGCGTGTCCCCCGTCACCGGCCGTCCGCCCACGGGCCCCGGCTCCGCGTTGACCATCCATCTCCCGCTGGCCGGCGCCCAGGAGGTCCTCTGCGAGACCGTCGAGTGGGACGAGCCGCGCCGCTGCGTGCGCCGCTTCGACATCCCCGATCTTCCCGCCACGCTCGCCCTCGACTTCGAGGAGCAGCCCGACGGCCGCACCAAGATCCTGGTGAACGTCTCCCTCGAGGCCAAGAGCATGCTCTACAAGATGATGCTCCCCATGCTCTCGCAGAAGATCCGCGCGCAGAAGGAGGAGGCGGTGCGCGAGATGCAGAAGCGGCTCGACCAGGACGCCTAAGGCTTCGGCCGCGGCAGCGCTTCCAGCGCGTCCTGGACCGCGTCCTGGTCCACGCCCAGCCCCGCGAAGGCCGGGCTTGGAGCGAAGGTGTCCTTGTTCCAGGTCCCGACCGTCTTCCAGACGCCCGGCGGGGCGAGCGTCGCCGCCTCCACCGAGCCGCCCGGGCCCAAGCGCACCAGGCAACGCGCGCGGCGCGGCGGGTCGGGAGCGTCGACGACCCGGACCGGCGCGCCCGAGACGAGGTAGGAAGACGCGTTCGTCCCGGGGACGGCGCCGACGGAGAGCAGGAGGTCGTCTCCGCGCGCCGCGCGCAGGTCCCCCGCGGCGCGCTCGACCTCGGCGCTCCGCGCCCGCAGGCGGGCCTGGAGCTCCGGGCTGAACGGGACGGCCGGCTTCTCGTACAGGTTCAGGCGCGTTCGGCCGTCGATCACCCGCGCCCCGCCGATCAAGACCCAGCGCGGGGGGCTCGCGTAGACGTCGAGCGCCAGCACGGGGCTGACTCCGCCTTGCTCCGGGGGTCCCAACGCCACGACCAGCGCCTTCTCGTTCGGAACCGAAGAGGTCAGCGCGCGGATCGGGTCGTTGATCCGCGGCCCCCCCTCCATGCGCGGCGCGCCGACCTTCCAGCCGCCCGCCCCGTCCGGCCGGGCCCTGGCCAAGACGAGCTCGCGGTCTCCGCGCGCCCGGCGCAGGGCTTCCACGGCCCGGCACAGCTCCGCTTTGTCCGCGTCGCTCAAGACGACGCCGTTCTTTTGCAGCTCCTCGGAGAGCCGGAGCTGGTCGGGACCGCCGCCGGGAGGCAGCCAGCCCGCAAAGACCTCCTTGGCCTTGGGAGAGCCCGG
>DATLOS010000334.1:0-2603 GCA_035536155.1 Elusimicrobiota bacterium | reverse complement strand
CCAGGTCCTCGGGCCGCGTGCGCGCGTCGAGGCCCCAGAAGGCGGAAGGGGTCGAGTAGTCCCAACGCGGCGCCCCCAGGCCGCCGATCGCCGAGAGCGCCCAGAGCCGCTGCTTCGAGCGGCGGCAAGCCGCGTCGGCGCGGCGCGGGTCGGCGAGGAGGCCGAGCTGGCGCAGCCACTCCAGAGAAGTGCCGACCGCATGCACCGTGCCCTCGAGAAGATAGCGGCAAGGCTCGCCGGCCTTCCGCCAGGCGACCGAGCTCAGGAGGCCCGGCACGCGGCGCAGGTCGGTCCCGGTGTTGAGGAGGAAGAAGGCGCCGGTGCCGAGGTTCAGGACGCCCAGACCCGGGCGGGACCCCAGCGCCGCCGCGGCCGCCTGCTGGTCGCCCACGGCCGCCAGGACGGGGACCTTGCGGCCGCTCCTCTCGATCGAGCCTAGCGGGCCCATGGTCGGAGCCAAGGCGGGAAGCGCGGCGCGCGGTATCGCGAAGAAGCCCAGAAGAGACGGGTCCCAATCGCCGCGGCGGATGTCGAAGAGGAGCGTGCGCTGGGCCATGGTCGGATCGCAGGCGAAGATGCGGCCCTCGCTCAAGCGCCACAGGATGTAGGTCGAGACCGGGCCGATCCGGAGGCGGCCGGCCTCGAGGAGGCGGCGCGCCGCGGCGTTCGAATCCAGGAGGAAGCGGATCTTCGGGGCGGAGTAGAACGGCGTGGGGTAGAGGCCGGTCTTCTCGTGGACCTCGTCTCGCCGCGAGGCCAAGCCCGCGACCGCCGCCGCGGCCCGAGCGTCCTGCCAGGAGGGCGCGCGGCACACGGGCTTGCCCGTTCGGGAGTCCCAAAGGACGATCGTGGAGCGCTGGGCGGCGAGGCCCAGGCCCAGGACGCGGGCGCGAGCCGGGATGGCGGCCAGGACTCGGTCCAAGGCGCGCGCCTGGGTCCGGAAGAGGTCCTCGGCGTCGTGCTCCACCCAGCCGGGGCGGGGGAAGAATGTGCGCACCGGAAACTGCGCCCGCGCCGCGACGCGGCCGCGCGCGTCGAAGGCCAGGGCGCGCGAGCTCGAGCTGCCCTGGTCGAGGGCTAGGACGAGCTCACTCGCCAAGGACCTTCACCACCACGCGCTTCTTGCGCTGCCCGTCGAACTCCGCGTAGAAAATCTGCTCCCACGGCCCCAGGTCGAGACGGCCCTTGGTGACCGGCAGGACGGCCTGGTGGCCGAGCAAAGTGCGCGTGAGGTGCGCGTCGCCGTTGTCTTCGCCGGTCGCGTGATGGCGGTAGTCGCCGGCGGGCGCCAGCTTCTCGAGCCAGTCCTGCAGGTCCTCCTTGAGGCCCGGCTCCTCGTCGTTGACCCAGATGCCCGCGGTGATGTGCATCGCGCTCGCCAGGCACAGGCCCTCGGCCACGCCGCTTTTCGCCACGATCTTCTGGAGCGCCTCGGTGATGTTGACCAGCTCCTTGCGGCGCTTGGTCTCGAACCAGAGGTACTCCGTGGCGGACTTCACCCCGCGCCCTCGTCGGCGACGCGCTTGATCGAGAGCTCGTCTTTCTCCGAGCGCGTGGCCAGGCGCGCCAGCTTCTCGCGCAGATGGAGGGGGACCGCCGGGTCGGTCATGAGCTTCTGCACGAGCGGAGCCGACGGCGCCATGATCTTGTCCCAGAAGCCGGCGCGCTGGATCTCGTCCAATACTTTCTTTCGGTCCGAGAACTCCCAGCGCTCGGAGCTCTGTCGCGCGGCCTCGAAGGCGGAGCCGAAGGCCTTCACGAAGCCCTTTTCCTTCAAGGCCTGCGCGAGCTCCGCCTTGAGCTCCTCGAGGGCTTGGCGGCGCTTCTCGAGATCCTCGGCGGCCTTACCCACCTTGTCGACCAGCTTCGCGAGGGCTTTATCGGTTCCGGGCTTGGGCGCCGCCTCCGCCGCCGCCGCCGCCGGGGATACGGGCGCTCCGGGATAGAGGTGCTTGAACACCGGGCAGTGCGGCTTGAAGTCGCACCAGCTGCATTTGCGCTCCTCGGGCTTGGGGTCGAAGACCTCCCGGCCGATGGCGCCGGCGACCTCGACGACCTGGGCGCGCAGTCCCTGCACCAGCTCCTTGCCGTGGCGGGGGACGGTCAGCGCCTTCTGGCTGGGAAGGTGGTAGAGCGTGAGGGTCTCCACGGTCTTGCCGAGGAGCTCCTCGCAGGCCATCTGGTACATGGTCAGCTGCTGGTCCTGCTCGGCGCGCGAGGCCGGGATCGCCTTGCCGGTCTTGTAGTCGAGGATGGCGATGCGGTCCTCGCCGACTTTGTCCACGCGGTCCACGAAGCCGCGCACCGGCACGCCGTCGACATCGAAGGTGAAGGCGTACTCCGTGAAGTAGGGGATGCGGAAGGTGTCGTAGTGCTTGCGGTGGTAGTCGCCCAGGATGCGCTCGCCCTCGGCCTTGTACTCCTCCTCCTGCGCGGCGTTGGCGTAGCCCTCGGAGATCCAGTTCTCGCGGTAGTGGCGCAGGACGTCCTCGAGCGGCTTGGGAGGCAGGGCCTGCACGGCGTAGAAATACTCGAGCGCGTCGTGCACGGACTTGCCGAAGGAGAAGAAGTGCCGCGGCTTCTCCGGGAGCTTATCGACGTAC
>DATLOS010000333.1:0-2012 GCA_035536155.1 Elusimicrobiota bacterium | reverse complement strand
AAAGGTCCCGCTATTTGGAAGGGGGGCGAAGTGCTAGACTGGGCTCGTGCGAATCTGGGGACCCGTTCTCGCCTCGGCGCTGGCCGCCGTCGCGGCAGCCGCCGCCGGGCCGGGGGAGCGCCTCTTCGCGTCCCCGGTCCTGAGCGGCGAGCTTTGGGGCCTGGAGCCCGCCGCCGCCGCGGCCCGGCTCGGAGCGGAAAAGCCCGTTACGCGCGCCGCGCTGGCCCCGACGCCCTACCTGGCCTCGACTCTGTCCCGCCTCTGGAAAGTGCCGCTCGAGGGGGGCGACGCCAGCCCCGGCTTCGCCACCACGGACCTGGGCGGCGAGCGCTGGCTCCTCTCGCGCAAAGGACGCGTCCTGGGCTACCTTCAGAAGGTGCCGATCGACGACTGGGACTATTACGAGATCGCCGCGCGCCGCCGCTTCGGCGAGCCCGGCCGCGTCCATTTCGCGCTGAGCAAGGACGCCGCGGCCAAGGACACCCCGGAGTTCATGCACATGTACCGGTGGAAGGACGCGGCCGCCCAGTTCTACATCCTCAAGAAGGCGCCGCGCAGCGACACGCACCTCTGGCGCGAGAAGCGGACCGGGACGAGCATGAGCCTGCGCGTCCTCCAGAAGCGCGGCGCCGACGTCCCGCTCTTCGTCGGCGTCTTCAGCGCGAAGGACGTCCCCGCGCCGCGCTGAGCTCACATGCTGTGGACCGTCGGGTTTATGTCCTGGTGGAGGGTGGCGTTCGTCGAGATCGTGCTCGCCGCGGCGTCGAAGCCGTCGTCTCCGAAGATGACGGTGTAGGCCCCGTAGCCCGCGCTCGCCCCGCGGCGGGTCAAGGTCAGCGCCCACGAATCCTGCAGGTCGCCGGTTTCGCCCGCGCCGATCTCCGGGTCGTCGGAGCCGTCGCCCACCGTGAAGTAGAGCGGGCGCGGCATCTTGATGTCGAGGAAGCTCACGCGGGCCGCGTAAATCCCCTGCCGGCCCACGTAGCGCTCCTGGGCGGCTCGGACCGCCGAGAGGTAATTGAACGCCTCGCCGGCCCGGGAACGCTCCACGGCGCTGCGGAACTTGGGGACCGCAAACGACGCCAGGATGCTCACCAGGACGATGACGACCGAAAGCTCCACCAAGGTGAAACCTCCGGTCCGCGAGGGATCGTGGCCGCGCATCGTCGGTCACAAGAGTATGCCCTGCTCCGCGCATCCTCGCAAGAGCGGCAAAAGCGATTTTTTCGACATCGTCCCATCACAAAAAAAGACAATTTATAAAGGATAATTTAAAGTCTACCCTCTCTTCGCGCGCGAGCACGCCCACCCGCCCAAAGTCGGGCGGGTCGAGGCGGCCGTCGAGGCCGCCCTGGACACGGCGTGAGGCTCTATTGCTTCGTCGGGCTGGGCTTTCGCTCGGCGCGGGAAGCCGCGGTCTTCGTGTAGGCGTCGCGCGCCTGCTCGACGGTCTTTCGACCGGCGATGACCTCGCGGACCAGGCTCAGGGCCAGGAAGTTGAGCGACTCGCGCGACCGCATGGAATGGCTGCTCATGGTTCCCTCCGTCCCCGCGAAGATAGCCCGCCGCGGCCCCCGGCCTCAATGAGCCCGGGGAAAATCTTTTGTGACGCTTCCAGGACGGCATTGGTTGGTTTGTTGCGCCAAATTCTATCGACGGAGCGCGGAGAAGAAATATGGCTAGAAAAAGCGAGCCGGTGAGGCGCACGCGCAGGCTGGTGCCCCACGTGCACAAGCCGCGGCGGCACGGCACCAGGACTTGGACCACCTGGATTTCCGAAGCCAGGATCGCGCCGGCGGATTCCTTCCGACATGCGCTCCGCGGGAAGGGCCGTTGACGGACGGTCGACCAGCAAGGAGAGTGCATATGGCGAATAAAGAGATAACGGTTCCGCACAGCCGCTCGCAGGAGACCTGGGACCCCCTCGGAGACTTCCGGACGCTTTTGGGCGTCTCGGATCCGTTCGGGGACCTGTTTCCGGGATTTCCGGCGACGCGGCTGCCGGCCACGCC
>DATLOS010000332.1:0-3064 GCA_035536155.1 Elusimicrobiota bacterium | reverse complement strand
CTGGGAGTAGAGCCCGAACTGGGTCATGAGACGTCCGCGCACGTTTTGATAATGGAAGTCTCCGCCGATCCCCAGCTGTTGGAGCTGGAGCTCGTTGTGGCGCGATACCTCGCAGGCCCCGTCGATGACGTGGTCGCGCGGATGATTCGCGCTGTAGTTGTAGTTGGCGTCCACGCGGAATTCGCCCGTGAAGTACTCCGTCTCCATGGGCGAGGAATGCGTCCGGCTGTTGCCGTTGAGCCAGGTGAAGTCGGCGAAGCCGAAAGGCTCCGCGGCGCGGGGCGCCGCCGGAGCGGACGCGGGTTTCGGAGCGAGCTCCGCAAGCCGCTTCTCCAGGAGCTCGACGCGCGAGCGCAGGTCGGCGTCGTCCGCCCGGACGGGCGCGGCGAACAGGAGGCATAGGAGGACCGCCGCCGTCCCCGCCATCACGCGCACCGGGAGCACCATCGCGTTGAGCCCCTTGAACTGCAGGCGGCGCTGGAGGGCGTAGGCGGTCTCGTTGTGCAGGAAGCGGTCGAACCAATGCTCCCGCTGGAAAACCAGCTTCCCGGCGAACACGATCGAGCGCGGAAACTCTTGGGCCGTCTTGAGGCAAAGCTCTTCCGCCTCCTCTCCCACCTCCGTGCCCACGCTCATGCGCCAATCGGCGGCCAGGCCCTCCCCCCGCGCCAGGTCCACGTAGCGGCGCAGGGCGGTCTCGGTCCGGGCGCGGACCTCGTCGACCGCCTCCACTCCTTTAAAGGAAGCGGCGTCGATGACCCCCACCGAGATGAAGATGAAGTTCTTGAAGTGCCCGGGAAACAGCCGCTGGATGGAGAGGAGCGCATGCACGCCCAGCCCCGCGTAGCCGCCCACGAGCAGGATCGCGGTCGGCGCCTTGGCGTCCACCGCCGAGCCCTGCGCGCCCGCCTGCACGGGCAGGCCGCCCAGGATCTCGTCCAAGCGCGCCAGGCTCTTCTGCACCCCGTCGTAATGCCGGCGGATGAGCAGGCAGGCGCCGATGATGCCGCCGGTGATGACCACGGTCTCCCAGCCGCCCTGCGCGAACTTCATCACCAGGTTCAAGATGAGCATGGAGAGGCAGATGACGAAGCCCGCGACGTGCACGGAGATCTTCTTCCTCCAATCGGCGTGCCGGGAGCGCTCGGCCAGCCAGAAGCGGATCATCGACGCCTCGGTCAAGCAGAAGGTCAGGAACACGTTGATCGAGTACATGACGACCAGGGTGGTCACGTCGCCGCGCGTGTGGAATAGCAGCAGGAGCGCCGCCCCCGCCATCACCAAGACCCCGTCCTGCACGGTCAGGCGGTCGGAGAGGGTCCCGAAGCGGCGCGGCATCCAGGAGTCGTGGGCCATGTTCGCCATGATGCGCGGGCCGTCCATGAACCCCGCCTGGGCGGCGATGACGAGCAGCGCCGCCTCGGCCAGGAGCGTCAAGGCGATGAAGGCCTTTCCCAGGAGCGAGCCGCCCAACCCCGCCCGCGCCACCAGGCTCCCCGCCAGCACGGCGTTCATGGTCTGTCCGGCGACGGGCCGGGCGCCGACCAGGAGGTAGCCCAGGATGATGCCGCCCGCGGTGAAGGCCAGGGAGGCCGCCATGAGCACCATCGTGCGCTTGCCCGTCTCCACCTTGGGCTCGCGCATGATGGCCAGGCCGTTCGAGACCGCCTCGATCCCGGTATAGGTGCCGGCCCCCATGGCGTAGGCGCGCAGGAACAGCGCCGCCATGCCGAAGAAGCCGAGAGTCGAGAGCCCGGAGCGGAAGCCGGAATGCACCTGGGACGCGAGATGCGGGAGCCGGCCGGCGTTGACCAGGA
The DNA here is from genome assembly GCA_035536155.1 of Elusimicrobiota bacterium. Classification (GTDB taxonomy): domain Bacteria; phylum Elusimicrobiota; class Elusimicrobia; order UBA1565; family UBA1565; genus DATLOS01. The sequence continues at coordinate 1,247 of DATLOS010000332.1, read as the reverse complement.
AGGCCCCGAATATGAGGATGAGGTGCGTGAGCACGAACAGGCCGAACACCGGCGCCACCGCGAGGATGGATTCCTTCACCCCGCGCAGATTGAGCACCATCAAGACGAGGATGGCCGCGGCCGCGCAGGCCAGCTTCCAGCGCGCCCAATGCGGCGGCAGGAAGCTGAAGAGGGCGTCCATGCCCGAGGCCACGGAGACGGTGATGGTCAGGAAGTAGTCGGTCAGGAGCGCCCCGCCCGAGACCAGCCCGAACTTCGGGCCCAGCAGGCGCGAGGCCACGGTGTAGCCGCCGCCGCCGAAAGGGAAGTGCTCGATCACCCGGGAGTAGGCGTAGGAGATGATGAACACCGTGGCCACGATGCCGACGGCGAGGAATACCGCCAGGTAGGTGTGCTCGCCCAGGACCTTGAAGCTCTCCTCCGGCCCGTAGCAGGAGGAGGAGAGGCCGTCGGCGCCCAGGCCGACCCAGGCCAGCAGGGCGATCAAGGAGACGTGCTGGTAGACGTGCGGGTCGCGGATATCGCGCGGCGCGCCCAAAAACAGCCTTTTGAGTCTTTCCGACAGGGACGGCGCCTTCATCTCGCCCATGCGAGTCTCCCGGGAGACCCGCGGGCGCGCAAGCGCGCTCGGAGGGATCGCCCTTCCACATGCCGACGAGGTTAGCTGACGGGCTAGGCCTTGGAAGTGGCCCGGGCGCTTTCGCGCCCTGCGCCCCTGCCCCCGATGCTCCGGGAGCGTTGGGTTCCCCGTAACCGCCCCGATGGGGACGGCTTTAGGCTGCTCCGGAGATTATAGCACGGGCCGGATCAGCGGGCCTTGAGCCGGATCTTAGCGGGACTTGAATCCCTCCTGAGGCCGATCCCCTACGGTTACGTGAACGGGAGGTGACCCCCATGAAACGCGGGCCCCGAAGCGCGGTCGGACGGATGGCTTGCACGCTGGCGCTGAGCACGACGCTGGCGTTCACGTTGAGGACCGCGGCGCAGGCGACCCTCGCCCCCGTGGTCCTGCCGGACGCGGCGCCGGGAGAGGGCGATCGGGCCTCCGACGTGCGCGCGGTGCAGTCCGCCCTGGAGTCCAAGGTGGTGCGCGAGCGGCTCAAGGAGCTGGGGCTCTCGGAGAAGGAGATCCAGTCGCGCCTCGACAAGCTCTCGGACCGGGACGTGCACCAGCTCGCCCTGCGCGCCCGGGCGCTCAACGCGGGCGGCCACGACGACGGCGGCGGATTGGTCTTCGGCCTGCTCCT
>DATLOS010000331.1:0-4726 GCA_035536155.1 Elusimicrobiota bacterium | reverse complement strand
GGATGATGAGCGGCGCACGTTCGGGGCGCGTCCGCTCAAGCAGGCGATCGAGAACAAGGTCGAGGAGGCCTTGGCGGCGGCGGAGATGAAGCGCCGGATCGCGCGCGGGGACAAGGTCGAGGTGGACTTCGACGGCAAGGAGTTCGTCGCCCGCAAGGCGCCCGCGGATGCGGCCGCCCGCTCCGAGTTGGGAGGATTCGCCGCGCTGGCGCCCTTGGCCCTGGCGACGCTGATCCCCCAGGCCTGGCTTTTGCCGCTCGTCGTCGGCGGGACCGCGGCGTTGGCCGCCTATTTGGCCCTGCGCGCCGCCTTCGGCGAGGCGCGGCCGCAGGCTCCTCCCGCGGCGTGGCGGCGCATCCTGCCGGCCGGGTTCCTCGCCGCGCTCTTGTTCGCCTCGGATTGGCTCCTGAAGGCCTGGGTGGCGCCGCTTTCCTCGGCTTTCGTGGTGCACGTGGCGGAGCCGATGCGCCTGGCGTTCACCTATTGGGCTTTGCCCCTCTCCCTGGGGGCCGTCGCTTGGATCTTGGCGAACACGGAGGCCAGCTCCTCCTGGCTGGAGGCGGCTCGCCGCTTCCGGAGCGCCCATCCCCTGCTGGGCGCCGCGCCGTACGCTTTCCTGGGCGCCGCGACGAAGCTCAGCCGGATGAAAGACGGGCGCCAGATCGCCGATCTGGCGGAGCGCCATCCGGCTCTGGCCCGCGCCCGCCAGTGGGCCTGGTTCGGGGCGGCCCTCATCCTGGGCGCGATGGCCGGCAACGCGGGGGAGGTCCTCCTAAAGGGAGGCGCGGTGGACTACATCCCGGTCGGGCCCATGAGCATGAACCTGGCGGACGCCCTGCTGTTCCTGGGGATGCCCATCTTCTTCGTGGCCGCGGGCTTCTTCGAGGCCGTCCGGCGCGCGGCGCAGACCGGCGCGCCCGTGTTCCAGCGGACCTGGGTGCTCCATCTTCCCGCCCTGCTGGCCGGGGCCGCCGTCCTCTTGACGCTTCCGGCGCTCCCGGCCTGGTCGGTTTACGCGCTCTTCGCGGCCGTGGCCTGGGGAATCGGCGCGACGTTGGCGTCGCGCATCTCCGACTCCCTGCAGGACGAGATGAACCTCAGCTTCCGCTTCAATCCCTCCCGGGGCATAGTCCTGGGTCCCGCCCAGCGGGCCTTGAGCTGGGCCTATAGGCTGAAGCGGTGGGCCTACGCGGCGGCGGCCGCCCTGCCTTTCCTGGGCGGGCTCAACGCGCCGTCCTTGTCCGCCCGCGAGCGCGCGGCCTTGGTCGAGCGCTATCGCGCCGCGAAGCCCCGTCTCGTCGTGATGGACTGGGACAACACCTTCACTGACAACCGGACCTTGAACCAGAAAATCAGCCCCCGCGGCGTCGCCGTCCTGCGCGCGCTCAAGGAGGCGGGGGTCCGCGTCGCCTTCGACACCAACCGCCCCTTGGGCGGCGGCGACTTCGGCATGATGCAGGTGCTCATCGAGCAGCTCCCCGAGGACCTGCGCGGGGGCTTCCTGCTCGCCACCGGCGGCGGCGCCGAGGTCTACCGCCTCGGGCCCAAGGGCGAGCAGCCGGCGGCTCCCGAGCGCTTCATGGCGGCCATTCCGGCCGCCGACCGCGAGGCGATGGTTCGCTTCCTCCGGGAGGAGGGCGCCCGCCTCGGGATCGCGCCGGCCAACTACCACGAGCAGGGGGACCGCTCCTACGAGCACGCGCTCATCCTCGACGGCGACCCCGCGTGGACGCCGCAGGTCCGGCTGCAGAAGGCCGCCGACCTGCACAAGGCCTTCCTCGCCCGCATGCGCGCGGCCGGACTCTCCTACAAGATCGACTTCAAGATCCCGCGCAACATCGAGCACGAGCCCTACATCCGCGTGCGCTCGCCCAAGGCGGTGAAGGCCTCCGGCGTCGACGGCATCCTCCGCATCTTGGCCGAGGAGGGGGTCTCCGTCTCGCCGGAGGACGTGCTCATCTTCGGCGACGAGTTCGCCAAGGGCGAAGACGACGTCTCCATGGCCGAGGCCCTGCCGCGGGCGACCGCTCTCTCGGTGGGGACCGTGGCGCACGCCGGGACCCGGAATCTGCACCTGCTGGGAGGCGGTCCCGACGCCACCCACCAGTTCCTCGAGGACATCCTCAAATGAGGCGGCTCGCCGCGAGCGTGCTCAGCGCGTGCCTGGCGGCGAGCCTGCCGCTCTCCGCCGCGGCGCAGCCCGCGGCGCGCGTGCGCGCGGCCGTCGGACAGGCGGACGTTCCCGGCGCCGTCTCGGCCCCTCTCGCGCCGACGGCGGGACTCGGGGACGCCTTGAAGCTGGAGCCGGGATTGGCGGTTTTGGGAGCGGCCGTCGTCGACAACGCGCCGGCGGCCCTTCCCGTCCTGGGAGAACCCGCGCAGGCGCTCGCCCCGTTGAGCGCCGTCTCCGCGGAGCCCGCGGCTGTGGCGCCCGTGGCGAGCGGCATGATTCCGAGCGCTCGCCGGGACGGCGCGGCCCAAGCGGCGGCGTCCGCCGCTGAACCGGCTGCCCCCGCTCCGGCTACCGCTTTAGGGGGCGCGCGGACCGCGGCCGAGGCGGGTCCGGGGCTTGCGCGCGCCGGCCTGGGAGACGCGAAGACCGCGGCCGGCGCGCCCTTCGACGGCCGTTCCGCCGACGTCCAGCCGCTCGCCGCTTCCGTCGCCGCGGGCGGACCGCTTCGCGCCGCCTTGGCGCCGGCGGCCGGCGCGGCGGAGGGCGCGCTCGCGGCGGCCGTTCCGGCTCCCGCGCCGAGCGCTCGCGGCTCCGCCCCTATCGCGCTCTGGGCCGCCGGTCTCCTCGCGGCCGCCGTCCCCCTGGTCCTCGCGGCCCTTTGGCCCGCGGCCCTTCCGGTCGCCGCCGGCCTGGCCTTCCTGCCCCTCGTCGCCGGCACGATCGGCGGACGCGCGGGCGGCGCCAACGAGGAGGACGCCCTGCGCGTCTACCGCGAGCTGAAGTCGGGGCCCACCAAGCCGGGCGAGGTGCTCTCCTACTCCGAGCTCTTCCGCATCGGCAAGGCCCTCGAGATGCGCGTCCCCCAGGTACGGGCCAATCTCCGGCTCCTGGCCGACAAGGGCGAAGAGAGCCCGGTGGCGGCCCTCTCCCTGGAGCACTACGCTCTCGTGGACTTCTCGGCCGGGGACGGCAAGCCCACGCCCGAGATCGACCAGATCGCGCGCCGGGCCGTGGCGCTTTTGAACGCGAGCGCCGATCCGGCCCGGGCCCACAACCGGGCGGCCCTCCTCTTCTCGGTGGTCGCCGACCGCTACCGCGCGGCGGGGGCGGAGGCGAAGGCGGCCCGCGCGGAGGCCCTCTCCCGAGGGGCCGGCCTCGTCGGCTTGAAGGACCTTCTGGCGGCGCTGCGCGTCCAGCTGCGCGGCCGGAGAGACACCCATTCCGTCGAGAGCCGGGAGCGGGCGGAGCTCGTTCTCAAGGCGCTGGAGGAGGCCTACTTCGATCTCGAGCACGCGCCCAAGCCGTTGGAGCGCGACGAGGCCCGCGCCCTCGCGGGACTCCTCGACTCGATCCCGTGGCATCCGTCGGCGGGAAAGTCGGAGCAGGTGAACCTCCAGGCGCTCCTCAAGGACCTGGCGGGGCGCCTCAGCCCTCCGGATTTCGCCGAAGACGAGGCGCGCGAGGAGAGCGAGCTGGCCTTGGCGGCCCTTCTGCAGGCGCGCGGGGCGGGGCACCAGCCGGGGCACCGGCTTCCCGAAAGGGCGTTCGGCCCGATCCGGCAGGCGCTGGGAAAGCGTCTGGGCCGGGCGCAGCGCCTAGAATCTATCCTCATACGTCACGGCTATCTCGCCGCCTTCTCCAGCGGGGCCTTCATCCTCCTCGACCTGCGCCCGGGGACGCTCGACAAGCTGGGAGACACGGACCACGACTCGGCGGCGCAGGCGACGCGCGAGGCGGTGGAGGCCTTGGCCACGCCGGCGGAGGACCGCTATTTGCCGCTCATGACGGCGGTGACCAAGCTCGAGGTCGCCCTGCACCACATCGAGGCCTTCGAGAAGAAGCACTCCTCGGACGACACTTTAATGCGCCACCCCCTGCGCGCGACGGTGGAGTCCCTGGCCAACAACGCCATGGCCGACCTTATGAAGGAGATCCTGACCGAGGTCAGCCACACCCTCAACGAGAAGATTCTGACGCAGTCGGCGAGCGACGACGAGTCCGAGCTCTACGACGAGGTCAACCGGGCGCGGCGCAGCCTCTCCGACAGCGGCTTCTACTTCGACCCGGAGCACACCCCGAACATCCGGGCCTCGGCTTGGCGGACCTTGGACAAGGTCATCCGGCCCGAGCACTTGGGGCGGGCCAAGGACGATGCCGCGAACCAAGTGTTCTACGGCGTCCTCCGGGCCTGGATCGACCGCATGGAGAGCCACATCGGCGAGCCGCTGGCCTATGCCGGCTCGGACGACGACGAGGACGAGAGGCCCGCGCGGGACGACTCGGCCGCTCGGAGCGATTCCGCGAGCTCCTCGGGACCGTCGTCCGCGTCCATGCCGCGCAAGGACTATCCCAACCTCTATAAGTTCGGCCGGAACCTGAGCGCCGAGACCATGGCGGGCAAGTGGCCGCCGCTGATCGGCCGTAAGGACGAGCTGCGGCAGATGGTGAAGATCCTGCTGAGGAAGGACAAGAACAACCCGGTGGTGGTGGGCGAGAAGGGCGTGGGCAAGACCCACCTGGTGGCGGGGCTGGCGCGGATGATCGCGGCGGGCG
>DATLOS010000330.1:0-6658 GCA_035536155.1 Elusimicrobiota bacterium | reverse complement strand
GGGCTTCTACCTGTACGAGAACGGGCGCTCGGCCGGGACGAATCCCGAGGCCCTGAACCTCATCCCCTCGCGCCAGATCACCACGCGGCCCGGCGACGCCTGGCGCCGCATCCGCGACGCGATCATCCGCGAAGCCGAGCTGGCGCGCGACGAGGGCGTGGCGTCGGAGTCGGACATCGACACCGCGGTCCGTCTGGCGATGAACTTCCCCAAGGGTCCCTTCGAGCTGAGGCGCGAGCGTGAAGCGGGCGCGTAAGGCCGCTCCCCGGACCTTGGCCGGGCTCCTGCCGGGCAACCCGCGGGTGCTCAAGGTCCTGCAAAAGCACGGCGTCCACTTCTGCCCCGGCTGCCTGCTGACCTTGACCTCTCCCTTGGAGAAGGTCGCGGCCTACCACGCCGTCCCGGACATAGATGCCTTCCTAAAGGATTTACGCCGAGCGCTGGGCCGTTCGTAATATAATATCTCGGATGCACTTCCTCGCGCTTCTCTGGCTGCCCGCCAAGATCTTTCACTTCGTCCAGTTCGCCGCGTACCGTTTCGCGACGTGGACGGGCACGTCCTACCTTTATAAGCGCGGCCGGCGCGAGCGCAAGCCGGGCTTCGTGGCGCTCGCCGCGATGGTCTACGCCGCCTCCTGGCTCGCGGTGCTCTCCATCTCCCGCGGCGCCTGGGACACCGTCCACTCGCTGTTTGCCGGCATAACCCACCACATCGGCTAGGCGCCGGCCTGGCTTCCCTTGACGGTTTCAGGATGCCGGGGATACACTCCGGCTATGCTGACCATCATCGGTTGCGCCGCGGGGTTCGTCGTGTGGTTTTTAGGAAGGTATCTCCTGGCGGGGATATACACCGTCAATCAGAACGAGCGGGCGGTGAAGACGGTCTTCGGCCGGGCCGAGAGGCTCGAGGGGCTCTCGACCCTCGATGATCCCATCGCGCAGGCCCTGCGCCCCGACGAGCGCGAGCGCTACGCCTATCCGCAGCTCCGGGTCATCGGCCCCGGCGGTCCGTATTTCAAGTGGCCGTGGGAGGAGGTGCACAAGGTCTCGATCGCGACCCAGACGGCCAACATGGCCTTCGACCCGGAGGATCCGTCGGCGAATAGCCAGGGCACCGAGCTCGAGGCCGTCACCAAGGACCAGCTCAACACCGGCCTCACCGGGCAGATCCGCTACCGGGTCTGCGAGCAGAACCTCTACGCCTATCTCTTCGGCGTGAAGCGGCCCATCGTGCACGTGATGGGCTACTTCGTCTCGGTGCTGCGCGAGAGGATCGCCAACTTCGAGGCGCCGACGGCCGCGAAAGGGGCCGCCTCGGACCTGAGCGGCGTGTCCGGTATCTCCATCAACGACCTGCGCAAAAACCTGCGCGACATCAACGAGCACATGGACCGCGAGTGCCTCTCCTCCGCGGCGCGCTACGGGATGATCCTGGACGCCTCGCTGATCACGGGGATCGACCCGCCCGAGGAGGTGGAATCGGCCTTGGCGGCGATCAACACCGCTCACAACCAAGTCTCGTCGGACATCAGCCTGGCCCAGGCCTCCGCGGACCAGAAGATCGTCCAGTCGAAGAGGGCGGTCGAGATCGAGACGCTCCGGGCCCAAGCCGAGGTCGAGCCGCTCAACGCCCTGGCGGCCCAGCTCGTCGAGCTCAAGAAGGCCGGGCCCACGGCCCTGGCCCTGTATCTGCGCAACGTCCGCCTCAGTCTTTATAAGGACGCCGACCAGATCTTCCTGGAGGTGAAACGCTGATGGGCTTCATCGCGGGCTTCGTCGGGACGTTCATCGGCTGCTCGATCGCGATGCCGGTCTTCCTGGGCATTCTGCGCGCGATAGGCTTCTACACCATCGTCGAGGAGGGCACCTGCAGGGTCTACATGCTCTTCGGCAAGGTCTTGGGCGACATCCGGGAGCCGGGGCTCCATCTGCTCTGGTTCAAGCTCGGTCCGGCCAGCGCCCTGGTCGGCGTTTTCGGCCAGTGCAACGTGGTGGACATGCGTCTCGACCAGCAGTACCTGCGCAGCCAGGCGGTCAACTCGGAGGAAGGGGCGCCGATGGGGATCGGGATCTGGTACGAGATGTTCGTCAGCGACCCGCTGAACTTCCTCTTCAAGAACGCGGACCCGCGGGGCTCGCTGCGCGCCAACGTCAGCAACGCCGCGGTGCGCTGCTTGAGCAACATGCCGCTGGCCAGCATGATGGAGAGCCGCCACGCCATGAGCCAGTCGGTGCGCGAGGAGGTCTCCCCCAAGTCCCACGAATGGGGCTACCAGCTCGGCTCAGTCTACATCCGCAAGGTCCACTTCCGGGACGTGGGGATGATCAAGCAGATCGAGGAGAAGGTGGTGAACCGCCTGCGGCAGGTGACGTCGGCGATCAAGCAGGACGGCGTGAACCAGGTCAGCGTCATCACCAGCACGGCCGAGCGCCAGGCGGCCACCGCCAACGCCCAGGCCGCGGCGGTGCGGCCGATGATCGTGGGCAGCGCGCTCCAGCGCTTCTCCGCCGACCCTCAGATCGCGGAGGCGATGTTCGACATCCTCGAATGCCAGCGCCTTCTGGAGGCGAAAGCCCGGATCACCTTGCTCCCCGCCGGCGAAGGGGCGATGGCCCAGCTCCTCGCCGCGCGGGGCGGCTCGACCAAGCCGAACGGAGCCCAGGCCGGCTAGGGAACGCGCAGGCGGTGGATGCCGCCGTCGCGGTCGGCGACCAGAAGGGCGCCGGGCGCGAAGCGCAGCGCTAGGATCGAGTCGGGGACCCGCCGGGAGAGCAGCAGCGCCCCGGTATGCGCGTCCCACACGTGAACCCGGCCGGACTCGTCGGCGGCGGCGAAGAGCCTGCCGCTCGGGTCGAAAGCGGCCTGCCCGATCCAGTCCGTCGGCTCCGGCACCGCCAGCTCCCGGGCGACGCGGCGGGAGGCGACGTCCCAGATGTGGACGCGGCGCCCCTCGGGGCCGCTCACCGCGAGCTGGGCGCCGTCGGGGCTGAACGCCGTCGCGTAGACCGCGTCCTCGAGCTTGCCCTTCGAGATCGCGGCCTCGGCCGAGGTGGGCTCCGGACGGAAGGCGAGGACGTATTCCCCCGACACCGGGGTCAGGAAGGCGGTGTCGTCGCGGCCCACGGCCGCGAGGTAGCGTCCGTCCGCGGAGAAGGAGAGGGCGTCGTCGGGCTCGTTGAGCTGCAGGCGCTTCAGCACGGCCCCGTTCGTCTGGCGCAGCTCCAGCGTTCCGTCCTCCCCGGCGCTCGCCACCAGGCTCCCGTCCGGGCTGAAGGCGATCTCGGTGAGCGTGTCGTTGCGGTCCTTTTGATACGGATGGGGCGGACGCAGCGTGCTCGGCGAGGGCGGCTTCGCCGCGAGGTCCCAGAGCTCCAGGCTTCCATCGTCCCGCCCCGCGGCCAAGCGGGTCCCGCGGGGGTCGAAGGCCAAGGCGAAGACGGCGTCGTGCTTCTTTCCGGGCTTGCCGAGCAAGGCGACCTCGCGGCCGCTGTGGACGTCCCAGACGCGGATGAAGCCCTCGTAGTCGCCGGTCGCGAGGAGCGAGCCGTCGGCGCTGAAGGCGGCCGAAAAGATCCCGCGCGGGTCGTCGCCGGAGACGTGCACCGACTGGTCCGCGGGATCTTTCGGCGCTCCCGCGCCCGCATCCAGATCGAAGGTCTTGCGCAGGACGTCGGATTGCCCCGCTCCGGGGGTCGGATCGCTCCCGGCTTTCTCCAGCTCCTCGCCGGCGTGCTCTAGAGCGGCCCGGGCGGGAAAGGCGCGCGGGTCCGCCGGCGCCGGCGGGCGCTCGTCGGACGGCCGGGCGCGCGCGGGCTCTTCGAGGGCGGGCATCCGCGGCGCGGACTCCGCGGCTACGTCAAGCGCGGGCGGGGCCTCCGCCGGAAGCGAGGCGGGCGCGTCGGCGAGGGCGCCGACGGAGAGCCGCGCGTCGAGCGAGACGGGCGCCAGGTCGACGCCGAGGGGAGACGAGAGCGGCTGCTCGGCGGAGACTCGCGCGAGCGGGGAGGCGCCGGGCGTCCCGCGCCCCGGCTGGGAGGCGTTCAGGGCGCCGGCTCGGGCGGGCGAGACCGGCGCGCCGAGCAGGATCGCGGCAAGAAGCGGCTTGAGCATCCTTATAAGCGTAGGGTACTCGCTCCGGTGGGAAACCGCCTGAGCCGAAAGGGAAGAGAGCGGCTCTCCGCGGTCCCAGTGCGGCCTGGGCCCTTCGTCAGCGGCCTTGGCCGAGCTCCCGGTTGTAGCGCTCCACGGCGGCCTCAAGGTTGCGGCGGGCCGCGCGGGGGAGGCTCGCGACCCCGGGGCTGGCTTGAAGGTCGATGCGGTCGAGGGCGCCCAAGGAGAGGGTCACGGAGAGATAAGCGGGATTCTTCGCGATGCCGTCGGGCACGACGTCGCCCATCGCCGCGACGCGGCCGCTGGAGTCGACAAAGACGCCGATCGCGGAGCGTCCCTCTCCCTGAAAGCGCGGGGACCGGAGCTCCCCGAGGATCTGCGCCACGGCCTCCGGCTGGGGCTCGGAGGCGAAGCGGGCGGCCCGGTCCTGCTCGCCGCCGCCGTCGAAGAAGCCGGTCAGCTTCTTGAGCCAGCCGCCTTGGGGCGGCGCGGGGGGCTGAGGCGCGGGCTCCCCTGGCACGCCTATGCCGAGTTGGCGGCGCAAGCCGTCCACGAGCCGCTCCTGGCGGGCGATGGAGGCGTCGAGATCGGCCAGCAAGGTCGGAACGGCGTTCTTGGCGCCGCCCTTGCGCAGCGCCTGCTGGAGCAGGTCGTTGTAGGCCTTCAGATCCTCCGGGACGTTGAGAGCCCGGTCCGAGGTGCGCAGGCGCTCGGCCAGCCAGGCGGGCTTGTCCGGCACCGCGTTCCATTCCCCGCGCTCCATGAGCCCGCGCATCTCCTCGGCGGCGGCGCGGATGCGGACCTGCTGGCGCAGGGAATCCTTGGCCACGGCCAGGGCGGTGTCGGCGTCCCGGTCGGCATAGAGGTCGGCGACGTACTCCTTCTTGAGCTCGCTGATCAGGCGGCCCGAGCCCACGGCCTCCCGGGCCCGGGCGTCGCTCTCCGCGGGCGCGCTGAGCTTCCCGCTCCGCGGCTCCGGATTCAAGGCTCGGTCCAGGTATACCTGAAGACGATGGGCGCCCGGCTCGCCCAGTCCCAGGTGGTGCCCGAGCTCATGGAGCAAGGTGGGCAAGAGCTCGGGCGTCGGAGCGGAGGCGACGGCCAGGTCGGCGTTGAGCAGGATGACCCGCGGCCCCGAGGCGGAAGGGTCGACGGGGGACCTGTACCGGGCGATGGCGTCCCCCACGTCGGCGGGGTCGGCGAAGCGGACGTCGAGCTCCCGGATGGCCTTCTCCAGTCTGGCCATGGTGTCGCCGACCTTCTCCTTGGGGAGAGCGGCCTCCAGGTAGCGCTCCAAGGAGGCGCGGAGCTTCGGGTTGTTTTGCACCACGTCGAGGAGCTGGGCCCGCATCTCGGCCACCTTGGCCGCGGCGGCGGGGCTCTCCGGGTCGATGGCCTTGCCCGCGAGCCAATCCGAGCCGCCGCGGCTCGCGCGCGAGTCCGCGGGCTCCGCGCCGGCGCGCTTGGCCACGGCGCCGGTGAGCATGTGGCCCGCGAGAAGGCCGTTGAAGGCGGCGCCCGTCCCCCGCTGCAGCGCTTCATCGAGGTCCCGCGCGTTCACCAAGCCGGCCAGGTCGTCGGCCAGGCCTCCCGCCATCGGGACGGCGAAGAGGCCGGAGGCGCCGAGGGAGACGCCGGAGAGCGCGCGCTGCGTCCGCAGCGCGGAGTCGAGGGCGGGCGCCGCCTTCCAGGCCGGGACCTTCCCCAGCGCGACGGCCTCTTTCAGCGCGCCGATCTCGCCCTTCATGGCGGCCACGCGGGCGCCGAGCCCGCCCAGCGCCAAGGTGGCCGGGTCGAAGAGCATGGTGCCGCCCATGTCGCCGGCCTGGGCGCCGATCGAGAGTCCGCGCAGGGTCGCGTTCCAAAGCGCCGAGCCGCCGGGGGACTGCGCGGCCTCGCGAAGCTGGGCCGCGGTGTCGCCGTAGCCGGCCAGGGCCTCGACGAGCTCCTTATCGGAGAGCTCGGCCCCGACGTAGGCGCGCCAGGCGCCCGGAAGGACGGTCCCGGCGGAGAGGCCCTCGGAGCGCAGGGCGGCCAGGCGCTGCTCCTGGGCCTTGCCCTTGACCACGTCCAGGGCGTCGCCCGAGGCCTCGAGCTTTTTTAGGAAGCGCTCCTCGCCGGCGAGCCATCGGAACCCGGGGCTCCTGTAGATCGTCCCCAAGGCGTGGAGGGCGGCGACGTCGTCTCCCGAGATCATCGCAGAGCCGGCCTGGGCTCCGCCTTTCGAGCCGTAGTAGAGGGTCTGGCCGGTCTTCGCGCTCTTGTCCAAGGCCCAGCCCAGGACCGGGATCGAGTCGATGGCGCCGCCGATGCGCCCGCCCACGGAGGTCCCGGCGATGTCCTCGCGGTGCTTGAGGAGCTCGGTCTCCTTCTCGTAGCGCCAGCCGCCGGAGTCGCTCGAGCCGCGCCAGGCGTAGTGCTGGACGCCGACCTCGAGGACCTTCTCGTTGGAGACGATGAGGTTCTTGTCCTCGGACGTCCGGCCGCGCCATTCGTTGAGGCGGTCGCCGGTGAGATAGCCGAGCCAGACCCGGCCCAGGCGCTCCT
>DATLOS010000329.1:0-14242 GCA_035536155.1 Elusimicrobiota bacterium | reverse complement strand
AGCCCCAAAACCGCGGATCCGCCAGTGGAAAAATTGGTGGACGCGCGGGGGATCGAACCCCGGACCTCTACCTTGCGAAGGTAGCGCTCTCCCAGCTGAGCTACGCGCCCGAAAACGCGACAACGGATTATAACAATTTTCTACTTCGCGGCCCCATGCTGGCGCCGCTCCCGCTTGATCCTCTGCTTGGCCGCGACGTGCTCCTCGAGGGTGCGGGTGAAGACGTGGCCTCCGGAGTCGTCGGCCACGAAGAAGATGACGTCCGCCTCCGCCGGCTTGAGCGCCGCGCGCACGGCGTCCAGGCCGGGGCTGCAGATCGGGCCCGGCGGCAGGCCGAAGTTGGCGTAGGTGTTGTAAGGGGACTGCGTGTCGAGGTCCTTGTACGTGATGCCTTTCTTCCACTGCCCCGTGTCCTTGCCCAGCGCGTACTGCACGGTGGGGTCGGCCTCGAGGCGCATGCGCTTCTTGAGGCGGTTCGAGTACACCGCCGCGATCATCGGCATCTCTTGGAGGATGCGCGCCTCGCGCTGGACGATCGAGGCCAAGGTCACCACCTGCGCCAGATTGAAGCGGTCCTGGCCGGCGCGCTGGAACTCCGGCTCGACCCGGCGGCGGAACTCCTCGTGCATGTTGTGGGCCGCCTGCTCCGCGGAGAGGTTGCGGCCGAAGAAGTAGGTCGAGGGGAAAAGGAACCCCTCCAGGTTGTTGCGGCGCACGTACTCCATGAACTGCGCCGAGCCCGTCACGCCCGCCGCCTCCAGGCGGTCGGCGATCTGCCTGGCCATGAACCCCTCGGGGATCACGACGCGCACCACCTCGACGTCTCCCGCGCGCAGGCGGCGCACGATGACGGAGAAGCGGTCGCCGCGGTGGAAGAGGTAGCGGCCCGGCTTGAGGCTTCGGTCGGAGCGCGTGAGCTTGAGGTAGGCCCGGAACGCCGGGCCCCAGCGCACCACCCCGGCGTCGGCGAGGATGCGCGTCGCCTGCGAGGCGGAGCCGCCGCTCGGCAGCTCCACGTGGACCTCGCCCCCGGGGCGGAACATCCAAACTCCCGCGAGAACGGCGGCGAGGAGGAGCGCCGCGAGGGCTCTCACGCCGCCCCCAGGGGAAAGCGCGCGAGCTCGGCGTGGCTCGCCCCGTCCGGCCCGAGCCGGCTCTCGAACAGGGAGAACTCCCGCACCGGGAAGGGGACGTCCCGCCACGGCGCGCGCGCGTCGCCGGCGAGGCGCTCGAGCTCGGCCAAGGTCTCGGGCAGGCCTCGAGCGGTGCGCACGCGGCCGGCCGTGAGGTGAGGCGAGAAGGGCTGGGTCTCCGGCGCAAAGCCGTCCCGGGCCAGCTCCGCGCGCAGGCTCCGGGCAAGCTCCGGCAAGGCCGGCGCCGAGACCCCCAGCCAGAGGACCCGCGGGCGGCCCCTATCCCGAAAAACGCCCGGAGCGGAGAGCGTCGCGTCGAACGGGCGCGCCGAGGCCGCCGTCCGGCCGGCCGCGGCCTTGGCCGCGGGAAGCCGGGCCTCGGGCTGCTCGCCCAGAAAAGCCAAAGTGAGGTGCGGAGCCTCGTTCCACTTCACGTCGGCGTCCGGGGCCTGGAGACGCGAGAGGCAGGCCGCGAAGGCGGCGCGGGCGGCCGCCCCGGGCTCGGCCGCGAAGAATAGCCTCATCCGCGAAAGACCGGGTACTCTCCGAAGACCGTCGTCAGGGCGTTGACCACCTCGCCCACGGTGGCGTAGGCCTTCACGCAGGCCTCGATCGGGGGCAGGAGGTTCGTCGTCCCGCGGGCCGCGTCGGCCAGCTCCTTGAGCGTCGCCTCGACCTTGGCGTTGTCGCGGTCCTTCTTGAGTGCCTTGAGCCGCCGGACCTGGGCGTCCTCGACCTCGCTGTGGATCTTGAGGATGGGCGGCGCCGTGTGCTCGGACTGGAAGGCGTTGACGCCGACGATCTTGCGCCGGCCGCGGTTGAGGTCCCGCTCGTGGCGGTAGGCCGTCTCCGCGATCTCGCGGTGGAAATAGCCCTTCTCGAGGGCCGGCACCACTCCGCCCAAGTCGCGGATGCGGCGGATGATGGCCAAGGCCTGGCGCTCCACCTCGTCGGTCAAGGACTCGAGGTAGTAGGAGCCGCCGAAGGGGTCGACGGTGTCGGTGACGCCGGACTCGCAGGCGATGACCTGCTGGGTGCGCAGCGCCAGCATCACCGCCTCGTCCGAGGGAAGGGCCAGCGCCTCGTCGAAGGAGTTGGTATGGAGGCTCTGCGTGCCGCCCAGCACCGCCGCGAGCGCCTGGTAGGCGACGCGCGGCAGGTTGTTCAAGGGCTGCTGCGCGGTCAGGCTCACGCCCGCCGTCTGGCAGTGCATGGGGAGCATCCAGGAGATCTCGGACTTGGCGCCCATCTCGTCCTTCATGAAGCGCGCCCAGATGCGCCTCGCCGCGCGGAGCTTGGCGATCTCCTCGAAGAAGTTGTTGTGCACGTCGAAGAAGAACGAGAGGCGCCGGGCGAAGTCGTCGACGCTCAGGCCGCGCGCCGCGAGGCGCTGGGCGTAGTCCATGCCGTCGGCCAAGGTGAAGGCCAATTCCTGCACCGCGTTCGCCCCGGCCTCGCGGATGTGATATCCCGAGATCGAGATCGGGTAGTAGCGCGGCACCTCGCCCACGCAGAACTCGATCGTGTCGAGCACCAGGCGCATGGAGGGCTCGGGGGGGAAGAGGTACTCGTTCTGGGCGATGTACTCCTTGAGGATGTCGAGCTGGAGGGTGCCGCGCACGCGCTTGTAGGGGACGCCCTGCTTCTCCGCCACGGCGAGATACATGGCCAAGAGCACCGGCGCGGGCAGGTTGATGGTCATCGAGGTCGAGACCTTGGCGAGATCGATGCCGGAGAAGAGGACCTCGAAGTCGGCCAGGGAGTCCACCGCGACGCCCTCGCGGCCCACCTCGCCCTCGGCGCGGGGATCGTCCGAGTCCACGCCCATCAAGGTGGGCAGGTCGAAGGCGGTGGAGAGGCCGGTCTCGCCGTGGGCGAGGAGGTACTTGAAGCGCTCGTTCGTGTCCGCCGCGCTCTTGTGGCCGGCGAATTGCCGCATCGTCCAGGGGCCGGTGCGATAGCCCGAGGGCTTGAGGCCGCGGGTGTAGGGGAAGTTGCCGGGATTGCCGAGCTGGGCGGCGGGATCGAAGGCGGCGAGGTCCTCGGCCCGGTACTGGGGCTTGACCGGGATCTCCGAAAGGGTGGTGGGCTCTTCTTTTTCCGCCGCTTGGGCGCCGGCGCGTTCTACGGTCGTGGACACTCGGCCTCCATGACGAATCTCAGTATATCGCTCGACGCAGAGGCAGTCAAACTAGCGCTTCTCCTCGGCTCTTTCTTTCGCCCTTTCTTTCGCCCTTTCCTTAGCCCGCTCCTTCGCTTTCGCTCGGGACTCCCGGGCCGCCTTCCGCTCCTTGCGGAAATCCCGGCGCAGCCGGGCCCGGCGCTTCAGGAAGGCCGCCCGGCGAGCGTTGCGCTGCTTGGGAGTCATGGCGCGCCAGCTCTTGCGCAGCTGGACCCGTCGCGCGACCAGGCGGGCCACGGCCTTGCGGTGGATCGCGAGGCGCTTGAGGGGGCCTACTCGCAGAATCTTGCGCCCGCCGCGGGCGTCGAACGCGTCCGGAGAGACGCGGGTCTCCTGTCCCGGCCCCAGAGCCGTCTCCTCGAACGGCTCCGCGCCCTGGGCGGGAGATACCCAGACCCGGCCCTCGTCGAAGACGCCGACATTCGCGGCCTTTCCGGGGTCCACCTCGACCGCGAACTCGGTGCCGCGCACGGCGGCGACCGCCGTGGGCGTGTGTACGCTCAAGGATAACCCGGCGGCGGAGCGAATCTTGGCCAGAACGCGCCCGACCGCTACCGAAATCCACGACCCGTCCCGCTCCAGGGCCCCCACCGACACGTCGGCCGCGGGCCCGATCTCCACCACGCTCTCGGGCTCGAGCACCAGCTCCGCGCTGCCCTCGCCCGTGCGGATGCGGTCTCCCGGCTCGACGGGCATTCCTTCCTCCGCGTCGACCTCGGCCTCCCCGCCCGCCGGCAAGACGTGGACATCGCCCGAGACCGCGCCCAAGCGCGCGTCCCAGGTCGCCGCGGACGCGCCGGCGGAGGCGAGAACCGCGGCCAGGAGAAAAGTCATCCCGCCTTTACGCGAAAGAACTTGTGCTTGCCGACCTTGAGGTCGAAGGCGGCGGCCCCGCCCGCCCGAGCCAGGAACTTCTCGATGATCTCGTCAACCACCTTCTCGCCGTTGACGCTCACCGCGCCCTGCGCGAGGAGGCGCTGGGCCTCCTTGCGCGACGGCGCCGCGCCGACCGAGGCCAGGTAGGCGCTCCAGAACGTCGCGCGCGCGTCCTTGCCCAGGAGCACTTCGGCCGCGTCGACCGGCGTCTCGCGCCGCGAGAACGTCTTCTCGAAGAACTCCCGCTCGGCCTTTCCGGCTTCGGCGCCGCAGAATCGCGCGGTCAGCTCCTCGGCAAGGGACTTCTTGGCCTCCATGGGATGGAGGGCCTTGACCGCGGCCATGTCCCGGGAGGTGAGGAGCTCATAGTAGCTCAGCATGAGCTCGTCCGAGACGCGCATCACCTTGCCGAAGATCTCCCGCGCGGGCTCGTTGACGCCGACGGCGTTGCCGTAGGACTTGGACATCTTCTTCTGGCCGTCGAGGCCGACGAGGAGGGGGACGGTCAGCGCGACCTGCGGCTCTTGGCCCGCGTCTTTCTGCAGCTCGCGGCCCATGAGCAGGTTGAAGATCTGGTCGTTGCCGCCCAGCTCGACGTCCGCCTTCACCGCCACCGAGTCGTAGCCCTGGAGCAGGGGATAGAGCATCTCCAAGAGCGAGATCGGCGAGCCCTCGACCATCCGCTTCTTGAAGTCCTCGCGCGCGAGGAGCTGCTGGACCGTGGCTTTCTGCATCGCGCGCAGGAGACCGTCGCCCTGGACGAAAGGCTCCAGCCACTCCGAGTTCCAGCGGAGCTCGGTGCGGGCCGGGTCGAGGACCTTGAAGGCCTGGTCCTTGTAGGTCTGGGCGTTGGCCTTCACGGCCTCGGCGGTGAGCGTGGGCCGGGTGGCGTCGCGGCCGGAGGGGTCGCCCACGCGGGCGGTGAAGTCGCCGAGGATGAGCACCGCGGTGTGTCCCAAGTCCTGGAAGGCGCGCAGCTTCTGCAGGACGACGGTGTGGCCCAAGTGGAGGTCGGGGCTCGTGGGGTCGACGCCCAGCTTCACCCGCAAGGCCTTTCCCGAGGAGAGCTTTTTCAAGAGCTCCTCGGGGCTGACCAGCTCGACGACCGCGCGCTTGAGCGTCTCCAGCGCCTTCTTCGGATCGGTCACCGCGAAACTATACCAAAGTCCGAATTACATGAAGTCATAGGGATCGACGTTCACCTTCGCCTTCACGCCGGAGGGCAGCTCCAGCTTGAGCACGGCGTCGAGGATGGCTCCGAGGCGCTCCTTCTTGCGCGCCTTCACGAGGAGGTGATAGCGGAACCGGCCCTGGAACTTGGCGTGGACGCCGGGCGCGGGGCCCAGGATGGACTCCGACTCGGAGAGCGTCGCGGCGAGAGCCCCGGCCGCCTCGCCCGCCGATTTCGAGGCCGCGTCCTCGGTCCTGGCGAGGAACAGGATGCGCACCAAGGCCGAGGAGGGGGGATAGGCGAGCTCCGCGCGCATCGCGATCTCCTGACGGGCGAAGGCGGCGTAGTCGAGCCGGGCCACGGCTTGCATGGCGTAGTGGGTGGGCTGGGTGGTCTGCAGCAGCACCTCGCCCGGCTTCTCCGCGCGGCCCGCGCGGCCCGCGGCCTGGACGAGGAGCTGGACGGTGCGCTCCGCGGCGCGAAAGTCCGGCATGTGGAGCATGGTGTCCGCGTCGACCACGCCGACCAAGGTCACCTCGGGGAAGTGATAGCCCTTGGCCACGAGCTTGGTCCCGACCAGGACGTCGGCCTCGCGGCGCTGGAACTTCTCGTAGATCCCCTCGTCGGCGGGCTTCTCCTTCGACACGGTGTCCGAGTCCATGCGCAGGACCCGCACCCCGGGCAGGATCGACTTGAGCTCGGCCACCACCTTCTGCGTGCCCACCCCCGCGAAGGCGAGCGGCCCCTGCTTGCACTGCCCGCAGGCCGGCGGCACGCCGGCGCGCGCGCCGCAATGGTGGCAGCGCACGATGAAAGACTCCGCCTCCTGGTGGTGGATGAAGGCCACCTGGCATTCCGGGCAGCGCGCCACCCAGCCGCACTTGCGGCAGATGATGAAGTTGGAGTAGCCGCGGCGGTTGACGAGAAGGATGCTCTGCTCGCGCTTGGCGAGGCGGTCCTTGATCGCGAAGACGAGCTCGGCGCTCAGGCAGCTCCCGAAAGCCGAGGCCTTGGCCTTGGCCCCGGAATCGGCGGCCATGCCGCCGCCCCAGGAGGTGCCCAGCGAGCGGTCCAAGATGGAAACCCGGGGCGGGGGCGTGGAGCGCGCCACGCGCTCGTCCATGCGCAGGAGCTCGAGCTCCTTCGTCTCGACCGCCGCGAAGGACTCGATCGAGGGCGTGGCGCTTCCCAGCACGGCCACCGCGTTCCAGCGCCGGGCGCGCTCGAGCACGACGTCGCGGGCATGGTAGCAGGGCGCCTGGTCGTCCTGCTTGTAGGACTCGTCCTGCTCCTCGTCCAGGACGGCCAGGCGGAGATCCTTGAAGGGCAGGAGGCAGGCCGAGCGCGCGCCCACGACGACGCGGATCGAGCCCCCGCGAAGACCGAGCCAGACCTGCTTGCGCCCCGACACGCTCATCTGGCTGTGCCAGAGCCCGACCGCGGCGCGGGGCAGTCCCACGGACGAGGCGAAGCTCTCGAAGAAGGGGCGCGTCAGCGCGATCTCGGGCACCAGGAACAGCGCCTGGCCCGTGCCTTTCACCGCCTCGCGGATGAGGCGCACGTACACCTCGGTCTTGCCCGAGGCCGGAACTCCGAAGATCAGATGGGACGAGAACTTCCTCTCTGCCAGGCGCGCGCGCAGGACGTCGACGGCCCCGGCCTGGCCCGCGGTCAGCTCGAAGGTCGGCTCCTTATGCGGCTCCGCGACCCCTTGAGGGCGACCCCAGAGCGCGGGGTCCTCCTTCAGGGCGCGGCGAGCGTTGCGCAGGCTCGCGGGCAGGAGCGACTTGATGCACTCCCCGATCGGCGCGGCGTAGCGCGCCGAGAGCCAGCGCCCGAGCGCCAGATGCTCCTCGCTCAGGATCGGCGTCGCGTCGAGCACCGAGGCGACGGACTTGAGCGTCAGCGCGCTCTCGCCGTCCCGGACCGACAAGACCACGCCCGCGAGGCTGGGCCGCGGGCCGAAGGGCGCCCGGACCCGCATGCCCGCCGAGACCCTGCCCGAGAGCTCCGCCGGCACCTCGTAGTCGAAGGTCCGGTGGAGCGGGAGCGGGTAGGCGATCTCGGCGATCTTCAACCGCGCCCTCCTACTTGTAGCAGCTGAAGACGAAGTGCGGGGGAAGGTTGCGGATCTCGAACTCGGTCTTCACACGCCGGAAGTAGCGTTTGAGGAGCGGGATGAGATGCGTGGTGAACTGGTAGGCGATGAAGCGGCCGTGCGGGTTGAGGAGCGAGGAGATCTTGCCGAGCAGGGCTTGCCGTTCCGGCGGGGTGAAGAAGCTGAAGGGGATGCCGGAGATCATCACGTCGGCCGAGGCGATCCCCTCGCGCTCCAGGATCTTGTCGATCTCGCGCACGTCGCCGTTGATGACCCGCAGGCGGGAGTCCTTGATCTTCTTCAAGGTCTCGGCGAAGTTCTCATTGAGCTCGACGGCGACCAGTATCCCGTCGGGCGGGAGCTTGGGGAGGATGCGGCGCGTCATCACGCCCTCCGCCGGCCCGAACTCCACGACGACGCGGGCCTTGTCGAGCTCCATCGCCTTGAGGACGCGGTCGACCACGTACTTCGTGCTCGGCGCCACCGAGGCGACCTTGCGGTCGCGCAGGAAGGCGGCGAGGTAGGAGAACGGGCTGTCCGGGTCGTACTCGAGGACCGCCTTCCCGTTCTTCTCGCGCTTGAGCAGGCGCTCGAGCTCGCTCGAAGCCTTCTTGAGGCGCGGCTCGAGGCGCAGCTCGAAGAACTCCTCCAGGTGGTCCATCAGATCCTTGTCGCCGTTGCGCTGGGTCTTCATGGTGTCTCCTCCAAGGCCTTCTTGAGGCTCTTCATGTCCTCCCAGACGTCCCGCTTGAGGTTCGGGTCGCGCAGGAGGGCGGCGGGGTGAAAGGTGGGCAGGACGGGCACGCCCTGGTACTCGCGCCATTTGCCGCGCAGGGAGGTGATGCCCTCGGTGGTGCCGAGCAAAGTCCTCGCCGCGACGGCGCCCAGAGTGACGATGGCGCGGGGGGCGATGATCTCGAGCTGGCGGTCGAGATAGCCGCGGCAGGCCGCCGACTCCTGCGGCGTGGGGGGGCGGTCGTTGCCGCGCTTCTCCGGGTTCGAGGGGTCCGCCATCGGGTGGCACTTCACGATATTGGCGATGTAGGCGTTCTCCTTGCGGGAGAGGCCGATCGCGGCGAGGATCTTGTCGAGGAGCTGGCCGGATTTCCCGACGAACGGCTCGCCCTGATGGTCCTCGTCGAAGCCCGGGCCCTCGCCCACGAAGACCACGCGCGCCTCGGCCGAGCCCACGCCGAACACCGCGTTGAGGCGCTGCTCGCCGAGCGGGCACTTGCGGCAGGCGGAGACTTCCGCCGCGAGGGCGGCGAGACGCTCCGCTTTCGAGCCGTTCACCGGCGCGGCCGGCCTCTCCTGCGGTCCCGTAAGAGGGACCGGACTATTGTTGACAATAGTCGGGGTCGCGGCCGACGCGCACCACTCCGACTCCTCGAACACCTCGACGCGCGCTCTCAGCTCGCGGATCAGCTCCCCGCGGCTCACAGGCGCTCCCCGAGCTTCCCCAGAATCGCCCGCGCCGCGGCGGGCTTCGAGCGCGCGGGCAAGGTGTCGCGCCCGCCGTCGCGATAGAGGATGTCCACCCGCGCGGAGGAAGAGCCCAAGGTCTCGAGCCCGTTGGCCACGACCGCGTCCAGGTTCTTGGACGCGAGCTTCTTGCGCGCGTTCTCGAGGATGTCCCGGCTCTCCAAGGCGAAGCCGACCACCAGCCGCGGCCGGCGCGAGCCCCGCGCCACCTCGGCCACGATGTCGGGATTGGGGACGAGCCGCACCGTCACCGCCTTCTTTTCCCGCTTGATCTTGTGGGGGGCGACGCGCTCGAAGCGCCAGTCCCCGACCGCCGCGGCGGCGATGAAGACGTCGGCTTTGGAGGAGGACTTCAGAGCGGCGCGGCGCATCTCGGCGGCGGTGGTCACGCGCTTCACGTCCACGCCGCGCGGGTCCTCGAGGCAGGTGGGACCGGAGACGAGCACGACCTTGGCGCCCAAATTCTTCGCCGCCTCGGCCAGGCAGAAGCCCATGCGGCCGGTGGAGGCATTCGTGAGAAAACGCACCGGGTCCATCGGCTCCCGGGTCGGCCCCGCCGTCACCACGACGACGCGGCCCGCCCAGGGCTTCACGCCAGGATCCGCCGGACGAGGTCGTCCGGCTCGAGCATCCGCCCCATGCCCACGCGCCCGCTGGCCAAGTCTCCGCTGACGGGACCCCAGATCTTGTAGCCGTAATCCCTTAGGCGCACCACGTTGGCCTTGGTCGCGGGGTGCTCCCACATCTCGGTGTCCATCGCGGGAGCGACGGCGACGGGCGCGGTGGTCGAGAGCACGAGGGCCTCGAGCGGCCCGCCGGCCCGTCCTTGGGCCAGGCGGGCGATGGTGTCGGCGGTGGCGGGGGCGATGAGCACGCGGTCGGCCCAGGAGGCGAGGGAGAGATGCGCCATCTCCCAATGCTCCGCGGCGTGCACGTCCTCATACACCGGAGCGCGAGAGAGCGTCGCGAGCGTCAGAGGGGAGACGAACTTCGCGGCCGAGGGCGTCATCGCGACGCGCACCTCGGCCCCGGCGCGCACCAGCCCGCGCACGATCAGGCAGGCCTTGTAGGCCGCGATCGAGCCGCTCACGCCGAGCGCCACGCGCTTCGGGCGGGCCGGTACGCGCCGAGCCACGGCTGCTAGACCTTCTTGCGCGCCTTCTCGAGCGGCGACTCGGCGGCGGCCAGCGCCTCGGCGACCTGCACGGCCTGCCGCTTGATGAGCTCCTTCTCGGTCACCTTGCCGTTGAGGACCTCGGACATGGCGAGCTCGAGGATCTCGTTCTGGGTGAGGTGGCGGTGCTCCTCGGCCTTGCGCAGCTCCTTCGCCCAGACGGCGATGAGCGGCACCACGGGGTACTTGCCGGCCTTCTTGTCGAGGACGAGCTGCTCGACGGACGCTCCGTTCGCGGCCGCCGTCTCCTCTTCTTCCTTCTCTTTCTTCTTCGACATGAGTCCTCCTCTGCTTAAGCCCGCGCCAGCGCGCGCTTGGGCGCCGCCGAGCGGGTGAGGCCGCTCAGGCGCGACGGGTCCGTGCGCCCGGCCTTGAGCCTCTCCGCGAGTATGATCGCCTCAACCTGCTTTACGGCCGTCTCGAGGCTGTCGTTGACCACCCAGTAATCGTATTCCTTCGCGCGCCGCAGCTCCTTGCGCGCGTTCAAAAGACGGGTGCGGATCGAGTCGGGCGAGTCGCGCCGGTTCTTCAGGCGCTGCTCGAGCGACATCCACGAGGGGGGAAGCAGGAACACCGTCACCGCCTCGCGGTGGCGCGAGCGGATCGAGGCGGCGCCCTGCACGTCGATGGCGAGCAGGACGACCTCGCCGTGTTGGATGCGCTCCTCGATGAAGCGCTTCGGCGTTCCATAGGAATTGCCGTGCACCTGCGCCCACTCCAGCATCTGGCCTTTGACCACGCGGCGGTGGAACTCGTCGCTGGTCACGAAGAAATAGTCGCGGCCGTCCACCTCTCCCGGGCGCGCGGCGCGGGTGGTGGCGGAGATGGAGTAGCGCAGGGTGGAGTCGCGCTCCAGGAGGCGCTTGCAGACCGTGGATTTGCCGGCCCCGGACGGGGCGGAGATGATCAGGAAAAATCCCGACGACATGAAGGGAAATGATAGCAAAATCCGAGCATTCTGTATTTAGTAGGATTCCATCATGAAGCCTCGGGCGGAACTGCTTTGCGTGGGCACCGAACTGCTCTCCGGAAAGGTCAACACGCACGCGGCTTGGCTGTGCCCGAAACTGCGCCTCGCGGGCCTCGAGCCGGCGCGGGAAGTCACGGTCGGCGACTCTTTAGAAGACCTCCGGGACGCGGTGCGCGAGGCCGCCGGACGGGCATCCGTCGTCATCGTCTGCGGCGGGCTCGGCCCCACCTTCGACGATCTCACGCGCGAGGCGGTCGCCGCGGCATTCGGGCTCGGGCTTTCTTACTCGGAGCCGCTCTTCGAGCTCATCTGCAAGCGCTTCGCCCGGTATAAATTGGCCGTCCCGTCGGCCAACAAGCGCCAGGCCTGGGTCATCGACGGC
The DNA here is from genome assembly GCA_035536155.1 of Elusimicrobiota bacterium. GTDB lineage: Bacteria > Elusimicrobiota > Elusimicrobia > UBA1565 > UBA1565 > DATLOS01. Next base: position 2,774 of record DATLOS010000329.1, on the reverse strand, counting down.
GCGAAGGTTTTGCCGAACCCGAACGGCTCCGCGCCGGGGCAGCTTTTGGAAATCCACGGCAAGCACGTCGCGCTCCTGCCCGGCCCCTACCGCGAGATGGCTCCGATGTTCCTGGAGCACGTTCTGCCGCTGCTGCGGGAAAAATTCGGGGGCGGTCTCCAGCGCGCGAGCCGGGTGTTCCGCTTCTACGGCATCTCCGAAGCGGCGGCCGACATGAAGCTCACGCCGATGCTCAAGTCCGAAGCGGGCAAGGCGGACTTCACCATACTGGCGGGCTCGGGCCAGGTCGAGCTGCACGCCGCGGTCGCGGGCTCATCGGCCGCTGTGAAGACCGGGCTGACGCGGGTCGAGGGGAAGATCAAGAAAGTCTTAGATAAGCACCTGTACGGCTTCGACGGCGACACGCTCGAGTCGGTGGTGGGCGATCGGCTCCGCCGAAAGAAGTGGACTTTGGCTGCGGCCGAGTCCTGCACCGGCGGGCTCCTGGGCGCGCGCATCACGGCGATCGCGGGGAGCTCGGATTATTTCCGCGGCGGGGTGGTCGCGTACTCGAACGAGATCAAGAAGTCGGCGCTCGGGGTTCCGGACGAGATCCTAAAGAAGCACGGCGCGGTGTCGGCCGAGTGCGCGCGCGCGATGGCGGTCGGCGTGCGCGAGAGGTTCGGCGCGGACGTCGGCGTGTCGATCACGGGGATCGCGGGGCCGGGCGGGGGAAGCAAGGAGAAGCCGGTGGGGCTCGTCTGCATCGGGTTCGCGCTGCCGGGCAAGACCTTTACGACGACGAATCACTTTTCGGGCGAGCGGGCGTTGGTCAGAGAGAGATCGGTGAACGCGGCGCTCGGAGCGTTGTTGACGGCGCTGCGCTGACGAAAGAGATAGCAGGGGGAGAGTTCATGTCGACCATCCGACTTCACCGCGTGCTCCGCGCCTCGCCCGAAAAAGTCTACCGCGCCTTCCTCGACCCCGACGCGATGGCCAAGTGGCTCCCGCCGAACGGCTTCACCGGCAAGGTCCACCACATGGACGCCAAGGTCGGCGGGGGCCACAAGATGTCCTTCACGAATTTCTCCACGGGCGCCAGCCACTCCTTCGGGGGGAAGTACCTCGAGCTCGTCCCGCACGAGAAGATCCGCTACACCGACGCCTTCGACGACAAGAACCTCCCGGGCCAGATGCAGGTGACCATCACCCTGAAAAAAGTCTCGGTCGGAACGGAGCTCAACGTCGTCCAAGAGGGCGTGCCCGACGCGATCCCCGCGGAGGCCTGCTACCTGGGCTGGCAGGAGTCGCTCGTCCTTCTCGCGAAGCTGGTCGAGCCCGAGATTTCGTGAAGCGCGTCTGCGTCTTCTGCGGCTCGAACCCCGGCGCCAACCCCGCCTACGTGCAGGCCGCGCGAGAGCTCGGCGCCGAGCTGGTCAAGCGCAAACTCGGCCTCGTCTACGGCGGCGCCCAGGTCGGCGTCATGGGCGCCGTGGCGGACGCGGTGCTCAACGCGGGGGGAGAGGTCATCGGCGTCATCCCCGAGCAACTCAAGACGAAGGAGGTCGCCCACAGCGGCCTCACCGAGCTGCGCGTGGTGCCGTCCATGCACGAGCGCAAACGCCAGATGGCCGGGCTCTCCGACGGCTTCATCGCCTTGCCCGGCGGCATCGGCACCGTCGAGGAGCTGGCCGAGATCTTCACCTGGGCCCACCTCGGCATCCACGCAAAGCCCGTCGGGATCCTAAACGTCGCCGGCTACTACGACCACTTTCTCAAATTCCTGGACCACGCCGTGGCCGAGCGCTTTATAAAGGATGAGTTGCGCGCGATGCTCGCGGCGGCCGACTCTTCGCCGGCGCTCCTAGATCGCTTCGAGGCCTACCGGGCCCCTGCCACGCGGAAATGGCTCGATGCCGCGTCGAGTTGAATATTTCCTGAGGTCTTCCCGGCATAGTTAAGATAGGCGAGCCTGAGCGCGAAAATGGCAGAAAGCGGGCTCAAGGATAGCTTGAGGAAAGCGTACCGGTGGCTGCGCTACCACCCCCGGACGCCAAGACTCCTCGCAAGCGCCCTGCGCGCCGCAAACGAGTGGCGCGCAGCCGCGGCGAGGAGCCGCTGGCTCAACCACGTCCGCATCCGCGCCAACTATTTCCTGGGCGGCCGAGGCGACGTCTTCGCGCCCGTGCTGATCCTCTCCACCGCGCGCTCCGGGAGCAATCTTCTCTTGCGCATGCTGAATTCGGTGGAGCACGTCTGCCTCGCGGGCGAGGTGCTCAACCCCGGCAATAGTTTTGGGATCGACCGTTCCGCCAAGCCCGAGGCCGCCCTTCGCCACGTCTTTTATTCGGCCTATGACCGGCCCCGAGGATCCATCGGAGGAGCGAAGCTCCTTCTCGAGGACATGCGCGCGCTCGGGATCGGGGTTAGCCAGCTGGCCTCGATCCTGCCCACCGCCCGGTTTATCATCCTTTATCGGGAGTCCCTGTTGGAGCAATATGTATCCCTGCAAATCGCGGCGGCCACCGGCATCTGGAAGGTCGAGACCGCCGCTCCCGCGGGGCGCCCGCACGTTGTCGCGATCGATCCGGAGGATTTTCGAGAATTCTGCGAATCGACTCGTCAATCTTACGAGGAGGTCTTGGGCTTCCCCGGCTTGGCAGCGCGCTCATCAATCGTATGCTACGAGGACCTGGCCCGCGATCCTGAGCGCTACCTCAACGAACGCATCCTTCCCTTTTTGGATCTTCCTCCGGCGGCGGTGAAGCCGCCCCTCCGCAAGCAGAGGACTCGAC
>DATLOS010000328.1:0-6226 GCA_035536155.1 Elusimicrobiota bacterium | reverse complement strand
GTCCGCGCCGCGGAGCTCCGCGCCGTCAGCGAGGCCGGCTTCGGCGCCCAGCTCGCCGCGGTCGCCGCCGCCGCCCGCGCCGCGCGGCTCGCCGAGGACACGGGCCGCGCCCCGGAGCGCCGCGCTACCCAGGTCTCCGCGCCCGCTCAGGACGACCCCTGCGCCGAGAACAAGGAGCTGGAAGGCCGGCGCTTTCGCCTGAGCATGGTCGCTCCCGAGGAGCGGGAACCCCAGCTGGGCGCCGAGGCGCCCAAGCCGGGCAAGAAGGCCAAGGACCTCGTCGTCAACTTCCGCTACGCCGGCAGCTGCGAGGTCGTCGACCGCACCTACGACGGCGACCGCATCACGCCCATCGCCTACCGCAAGTTCTCCGGAGACGGCTCCGGCTACAACCTGCTCATCGCCACCGAGCTCGGCGCCAAGAGCTCGAGCGTGACGCTGACCCAGTCCCCCGATGGGCCGGACGGCGGCTTTCTGAACGCCGCCAGCGTCATGGACGCCCGGACCACCGCCGACCTGCTCGCCGACAAGACCTTCGACCTGCCCAAGCTCCGCGTCTCCGACTTCCGGGGCCGCGCCCGCGAGCTGCACGGGGACGCGACGTTCGCGTCCTCGGCCCCGCCGCGCTAGCCGCCGAGCCGCGGCCCTGCAAGCGGACTAAGGGCCCATCGCGATATAGGTCTTTAGGCCCTAATTCCGGCATGGGGAACGCCTACGCTTAGCGGAGAGGGCACCCATGACGCGAAAAATCATCTGCGGCGTTCTCTCCCTTATTTTGGGCGCCGTCCCGGGAACGAGCGCTTGGGCCGCCGGCAGGGCGCGAACCTCCGGCTCCGCGACGACCGCGAACGGGAACACGCTCATCGTCGCTCCGCAGCTGGGCGAAGGCCTCGGTTCCCCGTCCGTGCTCACGATCGGCGTCCCCATGGACGCCCTGACGCCCGAGCACGCCGCCGTGGACGCCGTCGTGGACGCCGTAGCGAACGTCAGAACCGCCGGCCCCGGCCAGGCCGACGTGGGACTCGGCGCCACGATCATGGAGATCGGCGCGCACACGGCCTCCAACGTCCCGGGAGACGCGCACGACGCGGGGTTCGTCGCTACGACGCATGATCCCGCGCTAGGGGCCTCCGCCGTCATCGGGCAGCCCCACAACGCCCAAATGCCCCGCGACGCCAAAATGCCCGGGGATCCCGGCCTGGCGCCGGGCAAAGACCAGCCCGCGCAGCTCACCGCTCACGAGCACGCCGCCCACATCGAGGCGAGCCTGCAACAGGGCCTGCAGTCCGGCGGCGACGGCCTCATCCATACCGTTTCCGTCTCCCAATTCGACCACGGGAACGCGCAGCTCCCCTCCGGCGGCGATGCGGGGGGAGTCCTCGAGGTCGCGGCGCTGTCGGGCGTCCAGCGCAGCCAGCTGGCCCGCGCGCCGGCGGACGGCGCGCCCGACGCGGCGGCGCCCGGCGCCATCGACCCGGAAGCGGGAGGCGCGGACATCCTGCGCGCCGACATCAACCGCTTGTTCATGGGGATCAATGAAGAGATCTCGGAGGAGACCAAGCAGGCCTGGGCAGAGCTGGACGCCGCCGGGAAAAAGGACGTCCGCGACGTGACGGTGACGGGGATAGGGCCCAATTCCAACGCCGGCCAGGTGGTCGCGGAGTACATGCTGCCCGCGGACGTCTACGGGGCGAACCCGGACGGCACCAGCCGCATCCTCACCGCGGCCCGGGGCCGCTCCCCGGTATTTTCCCCCTCGGACAAGCCCCTGCTCACCAACGACGACTCCACCATGAAGTTCGACGGCGACGCCAACCTGAACACCGGCCACCAACGGGTGGGCACCCGGGAGCTGGCCGGGCTCAAGGACGGCGATATACCCGACGTGGGCACGATCGGGACGGTGGGCGAGATCGACCGGGCCTTCTCGACCACGGACACGGCGCTGGGCGTGGACGCGGTCAAGTTCGAGCTGCGCCCCGCGGACGCGGCGGAGAAGGGCTGGCCGCCCGACGCCAAGGGAAAGAGGACCTTCCGCGACAACGCGACCGGCAAGCTCCACGAGGTGTACGTCCGTCACGTAGACTTCGAGGCCCCGGGCATCGTGGAAGTGCTCATGCCTTTCCTGAAGCGCATCAAGGACCTCGTATACGGCTATTTCAACCGCTTCAAGACCGATCTCGACGTGGGCAGCCAGCGCCGCCGCGCCATGCAGGCGGACCAGCTCACCAAACTCCCTCCCGGCGTGAGCCAGGAGACTCTGTTCAAAGGACGGCGCGTCGTGATCTTCGGCGCCGGCGACTCGGCGTTCATGTTCTGGGTGCGCCTGATCAACAATATCGCCGCCAAGGTGGTCACGATCGCAAAAGACGTCGCCGCCCAAAAGCAGAACGGCGAGCGCTTTCTCCAAGCCAACGCCGAGCGCGAGAAGGCCGAGGCCGCCGGGCATCCGCTGGCCCATCCCGTCTATATCGGGCACGGCATCGCGGAGGACGGCCTGGAGCCCATCACCATCAAAAAGGCGGGGGGCCGGGTGGAGGTCTTCGACAGGGAAGGCCAGCCGATCCCGCTGAACGCGGCGGCCCTGGCCGAGGCCGGCAGCATGGTCCCGGACGGCCAGACCACCGAGGCCTGGAAAATCGCCATGGTCCGCTTCGACACGACCGCGGCCGGCGAGGTCGTCAAAACGCCGCTCCCCGATCCCGTGTTCGCGCACGACTTCATCGTGGCCACGGGCTATCTGCCGCACGGCCTGGAGAAATACTCCTCCCCGCGATGGGACGTGATGAGCGGCTGGCTGCCCGTCCTGGGCAAGATCGTGCGCCTCCTCCTGAGGCTGACCTCGACCGAGGAGGGGCGGACCGACCCGGACTTTTTCTCCCTGCGCGGCGGAGCCGGCGCCAACGGGCTCAAGGGAATCGGCATGATGGCGGACGCGGCGGAGATGGAGACCGGCGCCAACGGCAGCCCTTTCAGCATCGAAAAGAACCTCCGCCGCTCCATGGCGGCGATGCGCAAGGTCATGGACTGGTGGCTGAGGCGGGCCCGGCCCCAGCCGGCGCGCCCCTCGGCGGAGCCCCTCCCCGCCGGCTACACCGCGGTGGCCGTGCGCCCGGACGCCCGCAGCGAGCATCTTCTCCTGGCGCAGGGGCCGACCCCCCGCGCGCTGAGCACGACCAAGCACCCGCCCCACCAAAACGCCGTCTCCATCTACGCCCTGGGCCGGCTCCTGAAGCTCCTGCGAAAGCTCGGCGCCAAGCCCGGGACCAACGTCCACAACCCGCGGGTGACGCTGACTTTCACCCCGATCACGGACGCGACCCAGCTTTCCCAGGCGGGGACCGTGGATCTCCCCGGGAACGCTCTTCGGCTCTCCCTGGAGGGCCTGGAGGAGCGCGACGCGGAGGTCGTGGCGGACATCCTGCGCGGCGACCCGGAGCTCCTGCACTACGTCCTGGCCATGACGCCGCGCTACGGCACGGTCCGCATGGGCTTCGGCTTCCTTCCCGACGGCCGCGTCAACCGGGCCAGCTTCCAGGTCCTCTCACCCATCTTGGAGCTGATCCCGAAAGTCGAGGAAGGGCTCGACGCGCATGAGCTCATGGATCAGTTGCCCAAGGTCCCCTGGCACGCGACAAGGAACCGGCAGGCCGGCGAGGACGAAGGGGTGTTCCAGGACAAGGTGGCGGACCGCGAGCGCATGCGCCGCGACCGCATCCGCGATTATTTCCTGCGCCAGCCCTCGTACCGCGGCGGGGAAATCACCGTCGGAGAGCGCCAGGAGAAGCCCGAGACCGGGCTGGAGTATTACGTCATCTCCGTTGACGGCGTGCAGCGGAGCGTCTTCTCCGTGGTCCCCCGCGGCCAGGAAGGGGCGTACTTCACCGCCATCGCCAGAAGCGGACGGATCCAGCTGGAGCGCAACCGCCAGAATCGCGGGCCGCTCTCCAACCGCGTCCAGGAAGCGTTCCGCGTGACCAGCGCGGGAGAGCAGCAGCTGGGGATCCTTTGGGAGGTCTCCGGGGGGAGCTCGCTGGCCGACATCCTCGATGGGAAAACGACTCCGGCGGGAAACCGGACCGACGCGGTCCTCGACGCCCTGGGCAAGACCCTGCGCACCCTCCTCGATTTCCACCAAGTGGGCATATCGGCGAGCACGGCGGGACACCGCGAGCTCTTCGACGCGTACCTAGAAGCCCGGATCCAGTCCGTCGAGACCTTCCGAAAAGCCCATGCGGCCGCCCTCACCGAGGGCGAAAACTTCATCCTCGATGAGCTCATCGCGAGCCTGCGCCGCTCGGGAGACGAGCAGATAGCTTCCGAGCACGGGGACCTGACGGCGGGGAACGTTTACGTCGCCGAAAACTCGGACCACGCCCGCCTGGTAGGGCTGTACCGGCCGGGCACCTATCGGCAAATCGCCGGGCAGACCGTGTATCATGGGCATCGCCTGCGCGACCTCGCCCGCCTCATCCGCTCCCTGCGGGAGCATGGCGTCGACCCGTCCGGCGCGCAATTCGCGATGTACGCGCGCTTCATCGTGCGGCGGGACCGCTCGGGCCGCGGGCTCGACACCGGCCCGGAGGCCGTCGCGGAGGACCTCGACAATATCAAGCTTTGGGACCTCCTCGAGGATATCGAGTCGGGGCGCGCCGGCGACGCCGCCGCCGCGTTGACGCGGGCCGGCATCCGTCGCCCCGGCTAGCTTGATATAATACTCTCTCGTATCGAGGAGCCCCATGAAGGACATCCCCCAGACGCTCAAAGACCAGATCGAGGCGGCCTACGATTTCCGCGGCCACGTGACCATCACCCTGAAAGACGGGCGCGTCGTGGTCGGCTTCCTATATAACCGCGAGTTCGCCAACCCCAAGCTGGCCACGGATCACTACATCGACGTGATGGTGAAGGACTCGGACGCGAACGAGCGCTACCCGATGGCCGACGTCGCCGCGATCGCGCTCACCGGCACCGACTACGCCGCCGGCAACTCCTACGAAGATTATTTGAAGAAGAAGGCCGCCGGGAAGGCCTAGCCCAGCGGCACGGCGACGACCTCGGCCGGCACCCCGCCGGCCTCCACCCGGGTCCCGGCCTGGGAATCCTCCGTCCGCAGCAAGGCCAGCGTCAGACGCCGCCCCAGAGCGGGCGAGTCCGCCCCGCCGCCCGCGCGCCCGCACTCCTGCCCGCCGCGGACGACGGAAGCCCCGCGCGGGATCGGCCCGTCCGAGGCCAGGCCCGCCAGGCGCCGGTTGACGTGGCCGCGGCCCTTCATCATGGCGGCCGTCTCCTGTCCCATGTAGCAGCCCTTGGTGAAGCTCAGCGCGGGCTCCATCCCCAGCTCGAGCGGGTAGGCGTCGTCGAAATCCTTGCCCGCCGCAAATCCCGCCTCGACGCGCAGCGCCTCCAAGGCCTCGCCCGGCAGCGCGGGACGCGCGAAGCGCCGGGCCAACTCCTCGGCCCACGCCCCGGCGTGCTCGCGCGGGGCGAGCAGCAGGCGCTGGGAGGGCTCGACGGCGGGATAGGACGCGCTCCAGCCCGCGGCGCCCGCCCAGCGCGCGGGGGCGATCGCGAAAGCCTCGTCGGATGCTCCGGGAGAGAAAGCGCGGGCGGCCTCGCGCGCGCCCGGCCCGAGCAGGTGAAACGCGCTCCACTCCCTCGTCTCATCGAGCAGCTTGGTGCGGGAAAGAGGAAGAGCCTTCCCCAGCGCGGCGGCCGTCGCCGGCGCCGCGCCCGCCTCGCAGACGGCCAGCAGGCGATCGTCGAGCTCGTAGAGCGCGAAGCGGGACACGAGCTTGCCCTTGGGGGTGAGCACGCAGGTCCAGCAGCCGCGCCCGGGCGAGAGCGCCAGCACGTCCGCCGAGAGCATCCCGTGGAGGAAGCGCTTGCGGTCCTCGCCGGCAAACGCGAGCACGTCCCGCCGATCCTCGAGCCACCCGGTCACCCCCGCATTCTACGAAACTTAATAGAATCGCCCGATGAGGAAGGGCAAGAAGCGCCCGCTCGACCGCCTCGTGGCGCTGGTGGCGCGGCTCCGCTCTCCCCGCGGCTGCCCCTGGGACCGCAAGCAGACCCACCTCTCCTTGATCCCGTACCTCCAGGAGGAGGCCCGCGAGCTGGCGCAGGCCCTGCGCCGGGGCGACCCGGCCGACATCGAGGACGAGCTGGGCGACGTCCTTCTCCAGATACTCCTCCATTCCGAGCTCGCCCGCGAGCGCGGGCAGTT
>DATLOS010000327.1:0-3243 GCA_035536155.1 Elusimicrobiota bacterium | reverse complement strand
CATCGGTGGCTTGCGCGTAGTCCGAGGGCTCGCCCCCTCCGATCCCGCAGCTCAGCGGGCTCAGGAGCGACGGGCGCAGCGGCGAGACCTCCAGCCGGCGCGCGATCGGGGCGAGGTCCCGGCATGTGGAGGGCTCGTCGGCGCGGGCCGTCGCGGCCAGAAGCAGCAGGGCGGCCAGGGGCATCGACCCAAGGGTAGGTCCGTCCGGCTCTCCCGTCAAGGAGGACGCGCACCGTCGATGAGAAACCGTTACCCTCGAGGCGGCTCGGAGCGGGTTAAGATGCGCCATGACCGCGAGATCGGCTCGCCGCCCAAGCGCGCTTCTCTTATCCGCCGCGCTTATTCTTGCCGCGTCCCCCGCGGCGCGGGCTCGGGAGCCGAAAACGGTCGCCTACGTGCTGGCGGACTTCGATGAGATCGTGGACGCCCTTCCCGGGCACGGGCAGGTCATCTTCCTGGACGAATCCGCGCAGAGCGTGGAATGGCGGGAGTTCTCCGCGCTCCTCCGGCAGGTGCCGCCCCCGCCGCTGCCCTACGCCGGCAACGGCGTCTACGACTGCGACAAGATCGTCCGCTGGGTGGCCGCCCAGATCAACGTCCTCTGGGCGAGGACGCATCCCTCCCATCCCTTGGCCCACGGGATCATCTGCGGGGACATCCCCTTGGACCAGGACGAGCGCGTGCGGGGCTGGCATTGCCTGGGCTGCTTCTTCGACGCGGAGCGGCGGATGTGGGTCTACGGCGCCCAGGACCGCCAGATCATGAACCAGCCCGCCGTGCGCGCGATCCGCGGCGTCGACGAGGTGATCATCGGCGGCTAGCCGGGGCGCGGAGTGCGGCTGGGCGCCGGCCCCAGGGCCTGGAGGTTGCGCACGAACTCCGACGGCGTGCGCCAGCGCTTGGCGGGATCCGGCGCCAAGGCGAACGCCAGCACCCGGTCGAAGTTCGAGGGCAGATCGGGGTTCACCTGCGAGGGCGGGACGTAGGAGGCGTTGAGCTTGCTCAGGGAGATGCCCGAGGGCGTCCCGGAGAAGGGCAGGCGGCCGGTGACCATCTCGTAGAGCGTCACGCCCATCGAGTAGACGTCCGATTCCCGCCTCGCCTCGCCTCGCTCGTGCTCCGGCGCCATGTAGAGCGGGGTGCCGGAGCCCGTCATGCGGCGCCCGCTGGTGCGGTCCGCCTGCGCGATGCCGAAGTCCATGACCTTCACCGAGCCTTCCTTGTCGATCATCACGTTCGACGGCTTGAGGTCGCGGTGGATTACGCCGCGCCCGTGCGCGTAGTCGAGGGCGCCGGCGACGGCCTCCATGACCCCCAGGGACCAGTCGTAGGGCAGGCGGCGGCGCCCGCGCATGAGCTCCTGCAGGGTGTGGCCGTCGACGAACTCGAAGACGAGCTGGATGTCCGCCCCCTCGGCGACCACGGAGTAGATCTCGACGATGTTCGGGTGCCTCAGCGCCGCGACCGTGCGGGCCTCGTGGAGGACCCGCTCCGCCGCGCGGGGGTCGCCGCTCGCGTCCTCGCGCAGCTTCTTGATGGCGACGCGCCGCTCGAGATTCCGGTCGAAGGCCTCGTAGACCACGCCCATCCCGCCCGCGCCGATCTGGCGGCGCAGGAGGAAGGCCCCGACCTCGGAGCCCTCTTCCTGGAGCCGCGTCGCGGCGAGGGAGACCGGGCCGTCGGCCGGCGGCGCCGCGTCCGGCGCCGCGTCGCGGCGGCCGGGCGACGTGCGCACCAAGGTCTTGATCCGCTCCCGGGCCGGCGCGGAGAGGCTGATCAGCCCCAGGGCCACGAGGAAGCCGCCGCTCAGGCTGGAGCCGACGATGATCGCCATGGTCCGCGCCTTGCCGCTGAGGCGGAAGGCGCCTTCTTCGGATTGGGGGGCGGGCTCGAGCTCGGAGCTGAAGAACAGGTTCGCGTCCGCGTCGGCGGGAAGCGTCAGGAACTTGTCGTAGTACGGCCCGAAGCGCGCGTCGAGGCGGGCGGCGGCCGCGAGGCTCCGCGCGGCCTCCTCGCGCCGGCCCATGCCGGCCAAGGCCCAAGCCTTCTGGAAGTAGAGCTCGGCCTTCATCGCGTCGTTCTCGGGCGCGGTGCCCAGGGCGGCGTCGGCGGCCTCCAAGGCCTCCCCGTGGCGCCGCAGACGGTTGAGGACCCGCGCCTTGAGCATGAGGAGGCCGGGCTCGCGCGCCGCCGCGCCTCGCAGCGCGGACTCGACGTCCGCCAGGGCGTCGGCCGGCCGGTCGAGCTTGAGCAGGGCGAGCGCCCGGCGGTGGAGCGCCGCGGCGCCGCCCGGGCTCCTCTCCAGGGAGCGGGTGGCCAGCTCCGCGGAGCGCTGGAAGTCTCCCTTGCGGAACTCGAGGGCGGAGAGGTCGGCCAGGCGGCGCGCGGACTCCTCCTCGGAGGACGCCGACGAGAGCGCGGGAAACATCGGCCCCGCCGAGGCGGCCGACACCTGCGCCGCGGGCTCCGGGGGCGCGGTCTCGAACGGAGAGACGGGCTTTTTCGCGGGGGCCTCGACGCGGTCGCCGGCGAGCTTGAGGATCGAATAGGCCACCGAGTCGTCGGGGTCCCGGCGCAGGGCCTGCGCCGCCGCCTCCTGCGCTCCCGGGTAGTCCCGGAGCGAGTACTTCGCGGAGGCCATGGTGGTGTAGGGCTGGGGATCGGAGGGGTCGAGCTCGCTGGCGCGCTTGGCCGATTGGACGGCGTCGTCGTACTGGCCGTTGTTGACCAGGTCCTGGGCGAGGTTGCGCTGAGCCGGCTCGTTGCCGGGGTCGAGCTTGGCCAGCTCTCGCGAGATGCGCAGGCCGTCGGGGCCCGAGAAGGCGAGGGCGCGGATGTCGGCGTAGAAGTTGAGATATCCCCGGTTTCCGTCGGCGCCGGCCTGGCGCGCGGCGTCGCGGAAGGAGCGCACGTCCTCGAGGAAGGTCTGCTCGTGGGCCGCGCGGGAGTCGGGGGAGGCCTCGGGGTCCATCATCGCGTGGTACTGGTAGGCGACCGTCAGGAACTCGGACATGACCCGGGGGCGGTCGGCCTCGGGGATGGCGTCCAAGTCGGCGCCGATGCGGGTCGCCAGCTGCTGGCGGCCGCCACGATAGCCGTAGTCCGCCTGCTGCCGCTCCAGGCGATAGATGGTCGCCCAGAACTCGCGCTGGAGCGCCTGCGGGTCCGCCGGCGGCTGGTAGTCGCCCCCCGGCCGCCCGTAGCCGTCGACCCGGTAGGTCGCCGCGGGCACGGACAAAAGCG
>DATLOS010000326.1:0-4602 GCA_035536155.1 Elusimicrobiota bacterium | reverse complement strand
ATGAAGTCGACCGACTCGGGGAAGGCCCGCCGACTCAGCCGCCCGATGACGAGAGTCCGCCGGGCGTGAATGGCGATCTCCGCCGCCCCGCCGCTCCCGGGGAGCCGCACCGTCGGCCTGCGATAGTCGCCTACCACGGTGGTGTTGATGTTGCAGAAGCGGTCGATCTGGGCGCCCCCAAGAAACCCCACTTCGATGCGCCCGTTCTGTAAGAGACACTGAAAGACGTCCGCCATCCCGCAGACCATGAGCGATCCGGTCACCAACGAGGGGTCGCCGATCGAGACCGGCAGGCGCTCGGGCACCGCGCCGACCGCGCCCGACTCGTATATCAAGGTGAGGTTCGGCGCGTGGGTGGCGCGGGCCAGGTTGCAGGCCAGGTTCGGGAGCCCTATTCCCACGAACACGACCTCCCGGTCCTGGAGCTCCCGGGCGGCGACGGCGGCCATCATCTCGCCCGGGGTGTAGGTCGCGGCGGCGGGGGCCTCAGTAGCCATAGTTCACCCCCGCGCAGACCAGGGGCTTGGCCTTGAGGCGCTGGAGCTCGGGCTGGAGGGCCATGTAGCCGGCGCGGTCCCTCACTCCGTAGACGTACTTGTCGAGGTAAGCCTGAAAGCCCGCCGGCTCCTTGGCGATCTTCTCCCAGTCGATGTAGAAGGCGTTGTCGCGGTCGTAGTAGCCCTGCGCGTACGAAGGATGGGCGCCCCAAGGCTCCACCACCACCGCGTCCACCACCGAGCCCGGGATGACGGTGCGATTGGGATCGGCGCGGACCACGGCCTCGTCGACGAGCTCCTCGACCACCGCGATCACGCGCTTCGAGGCGAAGGCCGCCTCCTTCTGCACGCCCAAAAGGCCCCAGATCTGGATGTTGCCGTTCTCGTCGGCGCGCTGGGCGTGGACGATGGTCACGTCGGGGTTGAGCGCCGGCACCGTCGCCAGCTTCTCCCCCGTGTAGGGGCAGTCCACGGTCTTGATCCGCGGATTGGCGACGGGCAGGTCGGTGCCCATGTAGTTGCGCAGCGGCCAGAAGGGCAGGCGCGCCGCCCCCGCCGAGAAGCGCGCCACCATGCCGAAGTGGGAGTACTCCTCGAGCTCGAGCCCCCCTCCTCCTTCGGCGGCCCGGCGGAAGGAGTGGAGCGAGCCCACGCCCGGGTTTCCCGCCCAGGAGAACACCAGCTTCTTCGCGCAGCCCGCCCCGATGAGCTGGTCGTAGACCAGGTCCGGGGTCAAGCGGCAGAGGGTCAGGTCCTTCTTTCTCTGGCGGATGATCTCGTGCGCGGCGGCGAAGCAGATGAGGTGGGTAAATCCCTCGATGACGAGGGTGTCCCCGTCGCGGACGAGGGACGCGATCGCGTCCCGCATGCTCGCGACCTTGCTCACTAGGTCAGCTCCGCCAGGCAGGAGTCGAGGATGGCGAGGCCCGTGTCCACGTCGTACTCGTCGATGACGAGGGGCGGGGCGAAGCGGATCACGCTCTTGCCGCAGGACAGGAGCAGCAAGCCCTTCCGGAAGGCCCGCTGCTCGAGCTCGTGCACCAGGGCCGAGGCCGGCTCCTTGGTGTTGCGGTCTTTCACGAATTCGACGCCGATCATCAGGCCCAGCCCGCGCACGTCGCCCACGACGGCGTAGCGGTTGGCGAGGCGCTTGAGGCCGGCCAGGAGCCGCTCGCCCATCTTCCGGGCGTTGGCCATGAGCTCGTTTTCCACGAGATCCAAGGTCGCGAGCGCGGCGGCGCAGGCCACGGGGTTGCCGCCGAAGGTCGAGCCGTGGGACCCGGTGTCCCACTTCATCACCGACTCCTTGGCGATGATGGCGCCGATGGGCATGCCCGAGCCCAGGCCCTTCGCGGTCAGGATCACGTCGGGCTCGACGCCGAAGTGCTCGGCGGCGAACATCTTGCCGGTGCGGCCGATGCCGGACTGGATCTCGTCGAAGACCAGCAGGATGCCGTGCTCGTCGCAGAGGGCGCGCAGCGCCTTGAGATAATCCATCGGCGGCACGATGTAGCCGCCCTCGCCCTGGATGGGCTCGACGAAGATCGCCGCGACGTCCTTGGGCGAGAGGTGCGAGCCGAAGAGGTCGGTCTTGATCGCGCTCACGCAGTGGAGCTGGCAGGAAGGGTACGTCATCCGGTACTCGCAGCGGTAGCAGTTGCCGAAGGGGACATGGTGCACGCCCGGGATCATCGGCCCGAAGCCGGCCCGCTGATGGACCTTCGACGAGCTCAAGCTCATGCCGCCGTAGGTGCGGCCGTGGAAGGCGCCCTTGAAGGCGATCAAGGCGTGGCGGCCGGTCGCGTTGCGCGCCAGCTTGATCGCGCCGTCGACCGCCTCGGTGCCGGAGTTGGTCAGGAAGACGCGCTTTTTGGTCTGCCCCGGCGCCAAGCGCGCCAGGCGCTCGCAAAGGGCGGCCATTTCTTCATAATAGAAATCAGTTCCGCATATATGAAAAAAACGGCTGGCGGTCTCCTGCACCGCCGCGACGACCTTGGGGTGGGAGTAGCCCGTCGAGGCCACCGCGATGCCCGCCATGAAGTCGATGAAGCGGTTGCCGTCGACGTCCTCGATCATCGCCCCCTTGCCGTGGGAGACGACCAAGGGATACTCCTTGATGTAGGAGGTCGAGGTCCAGCGCTTGTCGCGCTTGATGATCTCGCGGCCCTTGGGTCCGGGCGGCGGGACGACGATGCGGGGATAGTCCCGGGTCTCGGGATGCGCGCCGGCGTTATGGGTCTGCGTCTTCATGGCTTCTTCTCCTCGACGACGGTGCGGCTCTGCTCGCGCAGGAACTGGGCGACGTAGTAGGGCCCGCAACCCCCCTTGCCGGAGGAGCCGGAGCCCTTCCAGCCGGTGAAGGGCTGAGCACCCGGCCAGGCGCCGGTGGTGGCGCCGGAGCGCTTGTTGACGTAGGTCACGCCGGACTCGATCTCGTCGAAGAACTTCTCGATCTCGTCGGGCTTGGCGCTGTAGAAGCCGGCGGTGAGGCCGTACTCGGCCTTGTTCGACTCGGCGATGGCCTGCTCGAGCGAGTCCACCTCGCCCACGGCGAGGAAGGGCACGAAGAGCTCCTCGAAGAAGAGCGAGGACGAGAGCGGCAGCGCCGCGATGGTCGGGGCCACGAAGTTGCCCTTGGCGAGCTTGCCCTCGGAGAGGCGCGCGCCGCCGTGGAGGATGGTCCCTTCCTTCTTCGCTTGATCTACCGCGCGCTCCCAGGTCTTCACGGCCTTGGCGTTGATCACCGGGCCGAAGTACACGTCCTTCTCGCTCGGATCGCCGATGACCATGGCCTTGGTGCGGGCGAGGAGCTTTTCGGTGAAGGCCTTCGCCACCTTCTTGTGCACGTAGACGCGCGAGGTGGCGCTGCACTTCTGGTTCTGCAGGCCGAAGGCCGAGCGCATGGCGCCCTCGGCGGCCATGTCCAAATCGGCGCTGTCCATCACGATGCAGGGGTTCTTGCCGCCCAGCTCCATCAAGCAGGGCTTGACCCACTTCTGCGAGAACTCGTGGAACATGCGCATGCCCACGGCCTTCGATCCGGTGAAGACCACGCCGTCGACGAGCGGATGCTGCCAGAGGGGATCGCCGATCACGGAGCCCTGGCCGGAGACGTAGTTGAACACGCCGGCCGGGACGCCCGCGTCGCGCAGGACCTCGTAGAGCTTGATGCCGGTCCAGGGCGTGTCCTGGGCCGGCTTGTAGACCACGGCGTTGCCCGCGACCAGCGCGGCCGAGGACATGCCCGTGGAGAGCGCCATGGGGAAGTTGAAGGGCGCTATGCAGGTGAAGACGCCGTAGGGCCGCAGGACGTCCGTGTTGCGCTCGATGGGCGTCATCTTGTTCATCGGGCGCACGAAGCCGTTGGCGTCCTCGACTTGCTGGCAGTAGTAGTCGATCAGGTCCGCCGACTCCTCGGCGTCGCCCATCGCCTCCATGCGGCTCTTGCCCACCTCGACGCTCATGATCGCGCCGATCTCGAACTTCCTCTCGCGGATGAGCTCCGCGGCGCGGCGCAGGGTATTTACGCGCTCCTGCCAAGGGAGCTTGGCCCAGGCCTTCTGCGCGGCCTTCGCGGCGCGCACCGCCTGGTCCACGTGCTCGGGCGTCGCCGAGGCGAAGCGGCCGAGGACGACGCTCGTGTCGATCGGGGTGGTGTCCTCGAAGGGCTTCGAGGGCGACTTGACGGCCTTGCCGTTGATGTAAAGGGGATGCTCGGTTCCGAACTGCTTGCGCACCGCGGCCAGGGCCTCGTCGAAGAGGCGGTGGAACTCGCCCATGTCGGCGTTGGCGGAGGTGTAGGTGATCTTGAATTGCTTGGCGGCGGTCACGGCCATGTTTCCTCCCGGACGGGACTGTTGTCGACAACAGTCTCGTGAATTTTAGCTTTTTTGACCCGAGATATTTCGGTTTCCGAACTATTGTCAACAATAGTTCGATCTCGCGGGGGCGGGCATGATCGGTTTCATCAAATTTTTTTGAGATGCCAGATTGGCATATCTAAAAAAGGTGCACTTTGGGCTATGTGTCTCCGCCCTACCGCAAAGTGACGTTCGGAAGAGTCGTTCAGAGCTTTTGATTTCGCGCAGCGAAATCAAAAGCACGG
>DATLOS010000325.1:0-4536 GCA_035536155.1 Elusimicrobiota bacterium | reverse complement strand
CCCAGGACGGCGGCAACGGCGGCAGCTCCTCGCGCTCCGGAGCCGACGCCGAGGACATGGTCGTCTCGGTCCCGGTGGGCACCGTGGTCTACCGGGGGGACCGCCCCCTGGCCGACCTCTCCAAGGCGGGCGACCAGGTGGTCATCGCCAAGGGCGGCCGCGGCGGCCGCGGCAACCAGTCCTTCAAGAACCAGCGCAACCCCTCCCCGCAGATCTACGAGAAGGGCCAGCCCGGCGAGCGCGTGGAGCTCGACCTCGAGCTCAAGCTCATCGCCGACGTGGGGCTCGTCGGCTTCCCCAACGCCGGCAAGTCCACTATCCTCGCGCGCGTCTCGAACGCCCGTCCCAAGATCGCGGCCTACCCTTTCACCACCTTGGCTCCCCATCTCGGCATCGTCCAGCACAAGAACGCCACCTTCGTCCTGGCCGACATCCCGGGGCTCATCGAGGGCGCGCACGAGGGCAAGGGCCTGGGCGCCGACTTCCTGCGCCACGTCGAGCGCACCCGCTACCTGGTGCACCTCGTCGACCCGGCGGGCTTCGGCGGCGTGAGCGCGGCCGACGGCGTCAAGAAGATCGAGGAAGAGCTCGCGGGCTACTCCCAGCGCCTCGCGTCCAAGCCGCGCGCGCTGGCCGTCAACAAGATGGACCTGCCCGAGGGAGCCGTCGCCCTCAAGGCGGTGCGCGCGCGCTACCGCCGGCGCAAGATTTTCGCCATCTCCGGCGCCACCGGCGAGGGGATCCGGGAGCTCCTCGACTTCGTGCTGGCCGAGCTCGCGCGCATCCCGAAGGACGACGGCGCGCTCGGGCCGGAGCCGGGAGAGGCGGTGGTGCGCGTGGAGCAGGGCTTCCGCATCCGGCGCATCGAGGAGAACATCTATCAGGTCTGGGGCTCCTACGTCGAGCGCGTCGCGGCGATGTCCGACATGACCCTTCCCGAATCGGTGGCGCGGCTCCAGGCCGCTTTCAAGAAGATCGGCCTGGACAAGGCCTTGAAGAACGCGGGCGTCCAGGACGGCGATTTCGTGCGCATCGGAGGCCTGGAGCTCGAGTGGGGCGAGACCGCCGCGCCTTCCGACCAACTGGTCGCGCGCCGGCCCGAGGTCAACGCGGCCCGGAAGCTCCGGGGCCGGCGGCCGCGCTCTCCCCGCAAGCTTCGGCAACGGCCCATCGAATGAACACGCTGGAGTGGTACGAGGCTCCGGTCCGCGATCCCAAGGACGCCGCCGGCGCCTACGACTTCTGCCAGCGCCTGGCCAACGCCCACTACGAGAACTTCCCCGTCGCCTCGCGCTTCGTGGCCCGCCCCCTGCGGCGGCACGTCGCCGCGCTCTACGCCTTCGCGCGGATCGCGGACGACTTTGCCGACGAGCGGGAGTACGAGGGCGTCCGGAAGGAGCGACTTCTCGACTGGCGCGCGCAGCTCAACGCCGTGGGCAAGGCTCCGGCCCGCCACCCCGTCTTCGTCGCCCTCGAGAGCACCTTCGCCGAGCTCGAGCTCCCGCTCAAACCCTTCGACGATCTTTTGGACGCGTTCCTTCAGGACACGGAGAAGAGCCGCTACGCGACCTGGGACGAGGTCCTCGACTACTGCCGCCGCTCGGCAGATCCCGTGGGGCGCATCGTCCTCATGATCCACGGCTACCGCGATCCCGAGCTCTTCAAGCTCTCCGATCGCATCTGCAGCGCGCTTCAGGTGGCGAACTTCCTCCAAGACGTCTCGGTGGACCTGAAGAAGGACCGCATCTACCTGCCCGAGGAGGACCTGCGCGAGTTCGGCTACTCCGAGGCGGACCTGCGCATGGGCGTGGTCAACGAGCGCTTCCGCGACGTGATGAAGCGCAACTGGAAGCGCACCCGGGCTCTCTTCGAGGAGGGCCGCGCCCTCCCCTCGAAGCTCGCCTGTCCGCTGTCCTGGGAGATCAAGCTCACCTGGATGGGCGGCACCGAGATCTTAAGAAAGGTCAGCGCCCAGGGTTTCGACACCTTGCACGCGCGCCCCGCGCTCTCGCGTTGGGACTGGCCCCGGCTCCTGTGGGGGACGCTGACGTCGTGAGCGCCCCGGCCGAGGCGCCCGCCGCCGAGCGCGGCTCGAACTTCTACCTGGGATTCCTGTTCCTGCCCAAGCGCAAGCGCGAGGCGCTGGCCGCGGTGTACGCCTTCTGCCGCCTGGTCGACGACATCGTCGACTCCCCGAGCCTCCCTAAAGAGGAAGCGGCCCGCCAGCTCGAGTTCTGGCGCGCGGAGATCGAGAGGGTCTATTCGGGCGAGCCGACCCACGCGCTGGGCCGGCGCCTGCAGCCTTTCGTGCGCGAGTTCATGCTCCCCAAGGAGGGCTTCGTCGAGCTCATCCGCGGGATGGAGATGGACTTGAACAAGAGCCGCTACGAGACCTTCGCCGATCTCGAGAAGTACCTCTTCGGCGCGGCCGGCGCGGTCGGGCTGCTGTGCGTCGAGATCTTCGGCTACAAGAAGACCAGCCCCCAGGACGTCCGCAAGTACGCGATCGCCATGGGCAACGCCTTCCAGCTCACCAACATCCTGCGGGACGTCGGCGCCGACCTGGAGATGGGCCGGATCTATCTGCCCTTGGAGGACATCCGCGAGGCGGGCTACTCCGTGGAGGCGCTCCTTCGCCGCGAGCACAACGCCTGGTTCCAGCGCCTCATGGGCAAGGAGGCGGCGCGCGCGCGGGAGTTCTACCGCCGGGCGCGCAACCTCCTCGACCCCGCCGACCGTCCGGCGATGCTCCCGGCCGAGGTCATGGCCTCGATCTACGAGGCGGTCCTGGACGAGATCCAGGAGCGGCAGTTCCACGTCCTCTTCCACCGGGTGCGCCTGAGCACGTGGCGCAAGGCGTCGCTCGCCTTCGGGGCCTTCCTGCGCTCGCATGGAATCTACTGACGTCGTCGTCGTGGGCGGGGGCTTCGCCGGCCTGGCGGCGGCGACGGCCTTGGCGGAGAAGGGGCGCTCGGTTCTGGTCCTCGAGCGCCGGCCCCGCCTCGGCGGGCGCGCGTCCTCGTTCCACGACCCGCGCGCCGGCGGCGAGGTCGACAACGGCCAGCACCTCTTCATGGCCTGCTACCGGCACACGCGGGCCTTCCTTCGCCGCGTGGGCTCCGAGGACCTCCTCGACTTCCCCAAGGGCGCGCGCGCGGCCTTCGCCGACGCCGAGGGCCGGCGGGCCGTCCTGGACTGCCCGTCCTGGCTGCCGGCGCCGCTCCATCTCGCGGTCGGCCTCCTGGGTCTCGGCGGCCTCTCGCTTTTCGAGAAGGCGGCCCTGGGCCGGGTGCGCTCCTGGGTGTCCGCGCATCGCGGCAACGGAGGATTCGCCGAGCTGGACAGGGTGACCGTGGCCGAGTGGCTGACGGGACTCGGCCAGAGCGCGCGTCTGCAGGAGCGCTTCCACTTCCCCATCGCCCTCGGCGCCTTGAACGAGGACCCGCGCCGGGCCTCGGCCTTGGGTTACGCTCAGGTCCTCTCCGAGATCTTCTTCTCCGACGCGGAGAGTTCCCGCTTCGGCCTCTCCAAGGTCCCGCTCGGCCGGCTCTACACCGACCAGGCGCGCGCCTTTCTCGAGAGCCGGAAAGGCCGCGTCCTCGAGTCGGAGCGCGCGGTCGCGGTGCGCGCGGCGGGTGACGGCTTCGCGGTCGTCACGGAGAAGGGCGCGGCGCTCAAGGCGCGCTCCGTCGTCTGCGCCCTGGCGCCCTGGGATTTGGCCAAGCTCGACCTCCCGCCGGCCCTGGGCGCGAAGCCGTGGGCGGCGCTGCAGCCCAGCCCCATCGTCGGCGTCAACGTCTGGCTCGACCGGCCCGCTTTCGCCGACCCTTTCGTGGGCATGCTCGGCACCCAGGTGCAGTGGGCCTTCGACCGCTCCCGCCTCTGGGAGAAGCCGGGAACCGGCCAGGAACTGGCCCTCGTGATCAGCGGCGCGCACGCCGAGGCGGACCTCTCTCCCGCGGAGATCTTCGCCCTGGCCAAGCGCGACCTCGAGGCCTGCTTCCCCGACGTCAAAAAAGCTAGAATCGAGCGCTGGACCGTCGTCAAGGAGCCGTTCGCCACGCTCTCGCCGACGCCGGGCAGCGACGCGCTCCGGCCGGCGCAGAAGACGGCGGTCCCGGGTCTCATCCTGGCCGGGGACTGGACGCAGACCGGCCTGCCGGCGACGATCGAGAGCGCGTCGAAGAGCGGCCACCTGGCCGCGGAGATCGTCTTGGGGGGAAAGCCATGATCATGTCGGACAAGTGGATCCGCGAGCGCTGCCTCAAGGACAAGATGATCGAGCCTTTCGTGGAGCGCCAAGACGGCGAGGGCAAGATCTCCTACGGCCTCTCCTCCTACGGCTACGACATCCGCGTCGCCGACGAGTACAAGATCTTCACCAACGCCCTGGCCGGGATGGTGGACCCCAAGGACTTCGACAAGCGCTCCTTCGTGGACTACACCGGCCCGACCTGCATCGTGCCGCCCAACTCCTTCGCGCTGGCGCGCTCCGTCGAGTACTTCCGCATCCCGCGCGAGGCCCTGGCCGTGTGC
>DATLOS010000324.1:0-3968 GCA_035536155.1 Elusimicrobiota bacterium | reverse complement strand
GACATCTTGCCGCTGTCCTCGGCGCAGGAGGCCTTCGCCGCGCCCGCGCGCCCCACCCACCACTGCCGCCTCTCGTCCGACGCGACGTCGTAGCCGTATTGGATCAGGTCGTTCAAGCGCACGTCGTGGTTGAAGACCAGCCGCTCGGCCAAGCTGATGTCCCGGTCCCGGGCGTTCATGGTCGCGACGTCGGCCTCGGTGGCCCGCTCCACGGCCTTGAGCGTCGCGTCCTGCTCCATCAGACGCACGATCGCCTCCGCGCGGTTCGTCGCCGATTGCAGCCAGCGGTTGGCGTTGGCGAGCACCTCCCTCGAGTTCATGTCCGTCCGATAGGTGACCGCCGCTCCCCGGGTGCGCCGCTGGCCGACGTGGCCCAGCGCATCCTGGTCGAGGACCGCGGCCTTGTCGGCCAGCTCCTGTATCTGCGCCGAGGAGCCCTTCAGCCCGGCGAGGAGGCCTTTGGCCTTCTTCAGATCCTGCTCCGCCTGCCGAAGCAGGGCCGTGAGCGCCCTCAGCTCCGCCTCCTGGGAGGCGATGGCGTTGAGCTCAGCGGTCGACGGCGGCTTGCCCGGCGACGCGGGCCGCTCCACCACGATCTGCTCGACCATGGCCCGGGCGGTCTCCGCCACCTCCTTGAGCCGCCGCAGGGACTCGGCGTTGCGCTGGAGAGCCGGGAGGAGCTTCTCATTGGCGCCGGCGAAGGCGTCCCGCACGCCGGGCAAGAGCGCCTCGACCTGGGTGAGCTGGTTGTACGCCGCGCGCAGGGAGTCGCGCCCCGCGTCGGCGTTGCGCAGGATCTTGTCGCGGGGCAGGTCGTTGCCGCGCCGCAGCTGCCCCTCCAGATTGGAGATGAAGAGGTCGACGCTGGGGATGCTCCCCGAGCCGGAGCCGGTCCCCGCCGGGCCGCTGATGGTGTCGCGCACGTGGGACACCAGGGAGCGCAGATCCTGGCCGGCCGGCAGCTTGTGGAAGTCCGGGTCCTCCTGTTCCTCGGGCGAGTCGATCTGCGGGACCGCGCGGCGCGGGAGCGCGGCGGCCGGAGCGGCCAGGAGGAGCGCGGCGAGAAGGGCTGTCGGCGTTCGCGGCATGGTTCCCGAGACATACTTTTGCCCGGCCGCGCCGCAAAGTCAACAGGGGGGGGCCATGGCGAAAAATCATCTTTCGACCTATACGCATATGGGACCTTGGTCCTTTGCCCGCGGGGGCGGAATTCCCCGCACTATGGCCATGCTTCCGGCGGCTTTCTCGGTTCTTCTCGTCTGGGCGGCGCCCGCGCGCGCCGCCGGCCCGGCCCATGCGACCGACGAGGCCGGGATACGGGAGTGGGAGGAGCGCACGCCTCCCGAGAACAAGAAAGCCATCGAGGACCTCAACAAGAGGGTGCGGGAGCGCGAGGCCGCACGGCAGCAAAAAGGCCTGCAGCCCGGGCAGAGCCCACCGGACGACGTGCCGGAGCAGGCGCCGGACGGGCGCCCCATAGCCCGCGCCGCCGAGGGCCCCGCGAACCTCTCGGATCTCATGCAGGCCGCCGAGGAGGAGAAGCTCCGGGCCCCGCGGGACGCCGTGAACCACATGGCGACGGTAAAGGCGCCCGGCGTCCTGGCCCTGACCGAGGCCTTCTTCTACCAGGTGTACTGCAACGGCAACCCGTCCGACGGCGACACCGCGGCCGAGCTCGCGGCCATCCGCCAGGGCCTTTCCAAGCCGCGCGGCTGGGGAAGCTTCCCCACCGTCCAGATCGGCCTGCTCCCGTCCGATGATCATCCGAGCAACAAGGGGGTCCTCGGGACCTGGAGCGGAGGGGAGATCCGGCTCCGCGCCGGAGCCGGCGAGACCATCCAGGTGCTCTCCCACGAAGTCCGCCATCACAACGACGGCGTCTGGGCGGGCCCCATAGACGGAAACGGCTGGCCCGCGCGTCCCGAGCTCCCTCCGGAGCGGGGCTCTCCCCCGGAGAACTACGCCTACGAGCAGATGACGAAGGAGCTTGGCGGCCCGTCCTACGTCCACTGCCAGCCGCGGCCGCTGGTCAGCCCCGCCCGCTCGGGCGCATAGGCGCGAGCAACTCCAAGGCGCGATAGACCTCGTCGACGCTCGGCAGCCAATACGTCGCCGTCGTCTTGCGGCCGGGGCCGACCTGAACCGAGATGCCTTTGCCGCGCACCGCGTCGAAGAGGGGGTCGTCGGTCTGCGCGTCCCCGAACGCGAGCATGTAGGGCCGGTCCATCCGCCGCCAGATCACGTCGGCGGCGACGCCCTTGTCCCAGCCCACGTCGGGGAATATCTCCCACGCCATGGCTCCTCTCTCCCAGCGCAAGCCCGGCGCGAGCTCCGCGCGCCGGAAGCGGGAGACGGCGGCGTGGAAGGCGCGCACCTCTCCCCGCTTGAAGTCGTGGTAGAGGCCGCGATAATGGAGAGCCACTCCCCACTTCTTGTTCTCGACCACGGTTTTGGGAAACGCCCGATGGAGGCGCAAGAGCTGCTTCCAGGTCGCGGCCAGCGCCGCCCGCCTGCCGGATATCCCCGGGTGCAGGAAATGGAAGCCGGGGCCCATCAACTCGAGCCCGAAGTTCCCGCCGTAGACGATCCCGGGCAGGGCGACGCGCCGCCGCAGGTCCCGGAGCTCGCGGCCGCTGATCACCGCCAGGCGAAAGCCCTCGCGACCCAGGCGCCCCAGCACCAGGCGCTGCCGCGTGGAGATCCGGGCCCCTTTCGGCCGCGGGGTCAGGGAGGACAGAGTGCCGTCGAAGTCGGAAAGGACGAGCACCCGGCGGCCGCGGTGGAGCTCTGCCCGCAGCACCGGCAGCACCTTCCAGAACGAGATCATGCTACCTCATCGCCGGAGACCGGACCCGCACGGCCGCCAGCTCGCTGATGAGGTTTCCCGCCCAAAAGTAGATGTTGTTTTCGCGCAAGGCGGCCCGCATGCGCACCATGCGCATGGCCTGCTCGCTCAAGTCCATCTCCAGAGCGCCGCGCAGGGCCTCCGCCATCTCGTTGACGTCGTAGGGGTTCACGACCAGCGCGTCGCGCAGCTCCCGAGCCGCGCCCGTGAAGCGGCTCAGGATCAGCGCGCCCCGCTCGTCCTCGCGCGCCGCCACGAACTCCTTGGCGACCAGGTTCATCCCGTCGTGGAGCGACGTGACCATGCAGACGTCGGCCGCCCGGTAGAACGCGCGGATCTGCGCGTGGCTGTGGTGCCGCTTGAGCAGCACGATAGGCGCGCCCCGGCGCGAGCCGAGCCGCGCGTTGATCCGCGCCGCCTCGGCCTCCACCTCGAGGAGGAGCTGACGATAGCGGGGAATCTCGGCGCGGCTGGGCGCTCCCACCTGCAGGAGCGCGAACTGCCCCCGGTAGCGGGGGTAGCGGTCGAGAAAGCGCTCGACCCCGCGGAACCTCTCCAGGATGCCCTTGGTGTAGTCCAGCCGGTCGACGCCGACGGCGAGGAAGCGCGCCTGGACGCCGTGCTCGGCGCGCAGGCGCAGCCTCTCGGCCTCGCGGTCCGGGAAGGCCTCCGTCGGCGCCGGAAAAGCCACGCTGATGGGAAAGGGCTTCACCAGCGTCGTGTGGTCGCGCCGCTCCACGCCGAACCGCTCGCGGTCGATGCGGCACTCGAGGAACGTGTCCGCCGTGTCCAGGAAGTTGTTGCAGAGGTGCTGGGTGTGGAAGCCGATGAGGTCGGCTCCCAGCATCCCCTCGAGCAAGCTCTCGCTCCAGGGGCAGATGCCGAACACCTCGGGCGTGGGCCATGGGATGTGCCAGAAGAGCGCGATGCGCGCGTCGGGGCGCCGAGCCTTGACCAGCGCGGGAAGGAGCGTGAAGTGGTAGTCTTGGACCAGGACGAAGGGCTCCTCCTTGCCCTCGATCTCGGCGAGGACCGCCCGCGCGAACTTCTCGTTCACCTCGCGGTAGGCGTCCCAGTCCTCGGGCCGGAACACGGGCCGGGTGTGCGCGATGTGGCACAGCGG
>DATLOS010000323.1:0-3711 GCA_035536155.1 Elusimicrobiota bacterium | reverse complement strand
ACCATGAGCTATTGGCTCTTCCAGAACAACCAAGTGGCCGGGCCCTACACGCCGGCGGAGCTCTCGGCGCTGGCGGCGTTCGGGCCCGACAGCCTGGTCTGCCCCGAGGGCCGCAAGGGCACGCAGATGGGGGACTGGCAGCGCGCCGAGGCCGTCGCCGAGCTGGCCGAGGCCCTCGCCCGCGGACGCGTGCCGGCCGGCGTGGCCGCGGCCTCCGCTCCCGCGCCGGAGCGCGAGCCCGCGGGGATGCGCGAGCTCGCGGTCCTGGGCCTGCTCCAGGAGCGCATCGCGCAGCTCGAGAGCTCCCTGCGCCAGGTGCAGGACGACCTGCGGGGCCGGGAAGCGGAGATATCTCTTCTCAAGAGCGAGCTCGCCCAGCGCGCGGCGGAGACGTCCACGCTCTCCGCGGAGACGTCGACGCTCTCCCAGCAGGGCTCCTCTTTAAAGGAAAGCGTGGCCGCCATCCAGGCCAAGCTGGCCGAGCCGCCTCCGCCGCCGCCCGCGCCGGTCGAGGACCCCGCCGTGGCCTCGGCCCGCTCCGAGCACGAGCGAGCGATCCAGGAGCTCCGCGGCCAGATCCAGTCCCTCGAGTCCAAGCTCGCCGAGCTCAACTCCGCCCACGGCGCCCTGGAGCGCCAGGTCCAGTCGGCGCCGCCGCCGGCTCCCGCGCCCATGCAAGCGCCCGCGCCGGCGCCCGCCACGGTTCCCATGCCCAAGACCGCTCCCACGCCGGCCGACCTCCTCGGCGCTCCCCCGGTGCTGGAGCTGCCGCCCGCCTCGCTGCCGGGCGCGCCCCTGATCGTGCCGCCGCCGATGGACGCGCCGCCTCTCTTGGAGCTCCCGACCGCGCCGCCCGCGGCCTCGTCCGTCCAGGACCTGGAGACCATCGGCGGGCCGATGC
Source organism: Elusimicrobiota bacterium (assembly GCA_035536155.1). GTDB lineage: Bacteria > Elusimicrobiota > Elusimicrobia > UBA1565 > UBA1565 > DATLOS01. The sequence continues at coordinate 2,810 of DATLOS010000323.1, read as the reverse complement.
GCCTCGACACCCCGCTTCCCCAGACGCTCATGTCGCCGTCCGCGTTCGAGCCCATCGCGACTCCGTCGCCCATGCTGAGCCCGTCGGCGCCGATGCCGGGGTTCACGGGCTCCTCGCCGACGCCCCTGCCCAAGAAGAAGCCCGAGCCCGAGCTCGAGCTCACCGACCTGACCGAGGCGGCCGGAAAGAAGAAGGGGGGAAAGAAGGCGCTGATCTTCTTCGTCTTCCTGCTGGCGGCGGCCGGCGGCGTGCTGTGGCTCATGCGCGCCGGCAAGCTGCCCCTGCCCGGCGCCAAGAAGAAGGCTCCGGCGGCCGCCGCCCAGGCGCCGAGCATGCCTCAGCCCGTGACCACCGAGGCGGCCGCGCCGCCGCCCGAGGCCCCGCCTCCGACCGCGCCGATCGCGAAGGATCCCGCGGACGAGGCCCTCGAGCTCGCCAAGGCCTATCCCGTCAACGGCCAGCCCCTGTCCGTCGTGCTCGAGGGCGGCGCCCCGCCCGCCGCCGGCCTGGCGCCTTGGCACTTGGAAAAGCTGGGCGAGGGCAAGTACCAGGTGAACTTCTATCCGGCCAAGAGCAAGAAGCCGCTCTACCAGTTCGAGGCCGACCTGGCGGCGCACTCGCTCAAGGGACTCGACGCCAAGTCTTCGGCTCTGCTCGCGGGCGGGGCCCCCGCCGCTCCGACGCCCCCGGCGGCGGGGCCCAAGGCCCGCCGTCGCGGCCGCACCGCCGCGGCCGCGGCCCTCGAGCCCGCTTCCCTGGGAGAGGACGGACCGGCCGCGCCGCGCGCGCCCAGGCGCGCCCGCAAGGCGGCCGCCCCCAAAGGCGGCGGCGAAGAAGGCTCTCTCGACGACCTCCTACTGCCCGGCGGGCAGAAGTAGCCCCCGATGGGCGCCCCGGGCCTGGGGGAAGACCCGATCGCTCGGCGCTGGACGCGCCGTCTCGGCGCCCTCGTCCTGATCGCCGGCCTCGCCTGGGCCTACGGCCGCTGGGGCGCCCTCGGCCTGCGCGCGCTCGACCGCGCGGTCTATCCGGCTCCGCCGAAGGCGCCGTCGCCGCTGGCCTCGGCCATCGAGACCGAGGCGCGCGCCCGGCGCATGAACGCCTTTTTGCTATGGTACGGGCAGGTGAGCCGCTCGATCGAGGCCGCGCAGGCGCGGGGCGCCGACGTCTCCGCGCTGACCCCGAAGATGGCCCGGGCGCTCGACGTCGCGCGCTCGGGGAACCTCGAGGCCGCCCGCCGCTACCTCAACGCCGTCGAGCTCCAGGTCCCGCGGCCCTCCGAGCAGGTCCGTCCGGTCGGGGACCAGGACCTGCTCGCGCCCGCCGCCGAAAGCTCCGCCGTCCCGCGGCGCCGAAGGCGCGCGGGCGCGTCGTGAGCGCGCTGGCCGCCGCGGCCGCGGCCCTGCTCGCCGCGCCCGCCTGGGCCGCGCCCGCGCCCTACGAGCTCTACCGCGGCGGGGACCTGGGCGCCGCCCTCGGCGCCTACCGCGCCGCCGACGACGATTCCTCCGCCGAGGCGGCCGCGGAGCTCGCGCTCCTCCTCGACGAGGCGGGCCGCTCCGAGGAGGCCGCCGCGCGCTGGGCCAGGGCCTGCGCGCTCGAGCCCGGCGACGCCTTCCTATGGAACCAGCGCGGCTGGAGCGCGCTCGCGGCCGGCCGCGCCGGCGAGGCCGCCGGCGCCTTCGCCTCGGCGGTGCGGGTCTCGAGCGGCGCGCCGGCCGCGGCCGAGGCCCAGTTCGGCTTGGGCCTCGCGCAGAAGGCGGGCGGCAAGCGCCCCGAGGCGATCGCCGCGCTCCAGACCGCCGCCGCGCGCAGCTCCGCGCTCCTTCCGGCCGCGGCGACGGAGCTCGCCCGCCTGGCCGTGGAGCTGGGCAAGCCCGACGAGAGCATCCCGCTCTATTCCATGGCCTTGAGCGGCGACCCCCGCCAGCTCGACGCCCTGCGCGAGTCGGCCCAGGCCTACGCCCGCCTGGGCCGCCCGCGCGAGGCCTGGGGCGCGTGGAGGGCCGCCTCGGAGCTCGACCCGGGCGACCCCGAGACCCGCCGCGGGCTCGACGAGGCGATCCATCGGCTTCCGGCCTCGCCGGAGGCGCAGCTCGCCGCGGCGCGCCGCCTGCTGAGGCCCCTTTTGCGCCCCAGCGTGCCGCCGCCGCCTTCGCCCCAACTGCGCGTCGCCCTCTTCGCGGGCGAAGACGGCGCACCTCGGGAGCTGCGCCGCGTGCTCCTCATGCCCTCCGCCGCGGCCTCGGTCGAGGGCGACGACGGCGAGCCGGCGACCACGCTCGCGGCGGGAGCGCCTTGGCGGGTCTCCTTCAGCACCGCCGCGGGGGGCGTGGAGATCGCCGACCACGCCGGCCGGATCGTGCGCCGCTCGGCGCGCGCGCTCCGCGTGCTGCCTGCGCCCGGCGCGAGCGTGCTCATCGGCTCGGCGGAGCTGGCGACGGGCGAGGGCGTCGACGCGCGCGACCGCGAGCTGCGAGGCGGGCTGGAGGTCGCGCCCTCCTCCGCCGGCCTGCGCCTGGTCAACGTCTTGAGCGTCGAGGAATACCTGCCGGCCGCGGTGGGCCAGGCCGCGCCCTCCGGGACCCCTCTCGAGGCCCTCAAGGCGCTGGCCGTCGTCTTGCGCAGCCGCGCCGAGATCCCGCAGCGCCACCCGCTGGGAGCGGGGCTCTGCGACTCGCGCCATTGCCGCGTCTATCTCGGCCTGGCCCAGGAGTCGAACGCCGCCGCGCGCGCCGCGCGGCTGACCGCCGGCCAGACCTTGAGCGGACGCCCCGGCACCCCGTCCGCCCACGAGGCCTGCGGCTGGG
>DATLOS010000322.1:0-7197 GCA_035536155.1 Elusimicrobiota bacterium | reverse complement strand
GCGGGAGCCGCCCGGCCCGGCGGCCGCGGCGGCGAAGGTGACGAGGAAGTCCTCGTAGACCTCCTCGAGGACGCGGCGCAGGAAGGCGTCGCGGCTCTTGAAGTGGTAGTGGAACATCCCGGCGTTGACGCCGGCCTTGCGGATCACCTCGCGCACGTTCAAGCCGGAGAAGCCGCTCTTGGGCAGCAGGGCGCGCGCGGCGTCCAGGAGCTTCCGGTCGAGGTTGCGGGAGGGTCTCGGCATAACTAGTCTCCTGTATAATTATACAAGAGGCTAGTTATCGGGTCAAGGCCTAGACGAGCTTGGCCCTCAGGAAGAGGAGGACGGAGCCGGGCAGCGGGCCGTAGGAGCCGCGCAGGGAACGAGGAAGGACGTCGATCGAGCCCAGGACCCCCGCGCCCCACTGGGAGCGGCCCCAGGGGAGCAGGTCGTAGACGTAGCCCAGGCTGAGCTTCGAGACGTCGAAGGTCTCGCCCAGGCGGGGGCCGGACTCGAAGAGCTCGTCTTTCTCCACCCACTCCGCCCGGCCCAGGACGGTGTGGCGCCCGCTCAGGCGCAGGGCGGACTCGAGGAGCACGGCGCTCGTGCTGCGGCCCGGGCGGTTGCGGTTGACGCCGTAGGCCAAGGTGGTCTGGGAGAACGCCGCGCCCCAACGGGAGTTCTTCGAGGCCGAGGCCGTGAAGCGCCCGGTGTTCACGTCGGGCTCGAGCTGCTCCGGGCTGGCCAGATGCCCGTAGCTCGTCTGGAGCGCCCAGTCGGGATCGGGATTCCAGGAGAGGCGGGCGGAGAAGGAGTCGAGCTTGGGCGACTCCAGGTTCCAGCGGTTCTGGTCGGGCTCGCGGCCCTTGAAGGCCGAGCCCTCGACCTTCCAGCCTCGCCAGGTCCCGCCCGCGGTGACCACGCCATAGGCGATGTGGGTCGAGTCGAGCCAGTGGTGGGAGATCGGAGCCTCGGGGTTGTCCATCGCGGAGAAGCGGTGCATGAAGGCGGGCGGCCCCAGCGCCGGCTCGCCGGGCAGGCCGAAGTAGGCGAAGGCCGAGCCCTCGTCGGCCACCGGGACGCTATAGGACGCGGCGAGCTCCATGAAGAGGTCGTGGGGGTGCTGGCGGTCGATCAGGGGCCGGCGGCCGTCGGCGGTCTCGCCGGTTTGCAGGAGGAGGGGGTAGCCGGCCGCGCCCATCGAGGGGTCGAGCGAGACCATGCTCCGCAGGCCCAGGGTCCCGGGGCCGAGAGGCCGCTGGGCCATGCCCATGAGCATCCCCGTGCCGAAGGCCTTGGCTCCGCCGCGGGGGCCGCCCTGGCGATCGTAGATCAGGTCGGCGTAGCCGTGGGTCATGAGCATCCAGTCGCCGTTCATGGCGTGGATGCCCTCGTGGGGCGTCGAGTCGGGCTGCCAGCTCGTCCCGGTCGCCTCCCGCGTCATGGCATAGGGGCCGTAGGCCCCGGACATGGACATAGGGCCCTGGGCGCGGGAGGGCGTCAGCATCGCGGCCAAGGCGAGGATATGGACGCCGAGCATGCGGCCACTGTAACATTTAGGGGCGGCGCGGCACTCATGGGTGAGATGAAAAGAAATTGGACGGCGATCCTGATGCTGTTCTTGGTCGGCGCTGCCGTGGGCAAGGAGGGAGCCGTGATCGAATACAAGAAGCCGTCGAAGGCGGAGCTCAAGAAGAAGCTCACGCCCGAGCAGTTCTCCGTGGTCTGCAACGCGGGCACCGAGCCGCCTTTCCACAACGCCTAATGGAACAACCACGCCCCCGGCCACTACGTGGACGTGGCGAGCGGGGAGCCGCTGTTCTCCTCCCTGGACAAGTTCGACTCGGGCACGGGCTGGCCGAGCTTCACCAAGCCCGTCGAGGCGGGCAACGTGATCGAGCACTCCGACCGCTCCTTCGGGATGGAGCGCGTCGAGGTCCGCTCGAAGAGCGGCGACTCCCATCTGGGCCACGTGTTCCCGGACGGCCCGGCGCCGACCCACCGGCGCTTTTGCATCAACTCGGCCTCTCTGCGCTTCATCCCGGTGGACAAGCTCGAGGCCGAGGGCTACGGCCGCTATCTCGCCGCCTTCGCGGCCGCGGGAGCCGTTCCGAAGAAGGGCGCCGCCAAACCGGCCGAGAAAGAGGAGGTGGTCGAGCTGGCGGGGGGCTGCTTCTGGGGCATGCAGGCGCTCCTGCGCCGCATCCCGGGCGTGCTGCGCACCGAGGTGGGCTACATCGGGGGAACGGTCGCGGACCCCGGCTATCTGGCCGTCCACGGGGGGGCCACGGGCCACGCCGAGGCGGTGCGGGTGGTCTTCGATCCGGGCAAGCTCTCCTTCGAGCAGCTCCTGCGCTGGTACTTCCGCATGCACGACCCGACGACCATGGACCGGCAGGGCAACGACCGGGGCACGTCTTATCGCTCCGCGATCTTCTACCACACCGAGGCCGAGCGCAAGACCGCGGAGGCCGTGAAGGCGCGCGTCGACGCGCGCGGCCACTGGGGCGCGCCGATCGTCACCCAGATCGTGAAGGCCGGCGAGTTCTACAAGGCCGAGGACTACCACCAGGACTATCTGGAGAAGCATCCGCACGGCTACACCTGCCATTTCCTGCGGCCGGAGAGCATACTGGGCGACTAGCTCATCCCTGGCAGGTTCCGCGCCCACCCGCTATGCTAGGGGTGGCTTATGAGGAAGGCCCACCGCGCCTCGTTTCCGGTGACCGCGGACCAGAAGTTCCTGGACGGCATCGAGGCGACCCTCGACGTCTCCGGCCCGCAGTGCGAGAGCCGCACCGAGGCGATCCGGCCGCTCCTGGCCCAGCTCGACCAGTCCCGGCGCAGGATCGCCGCGGGCGAGGACTTAGATGAGATCGGCGCCGCCCGCGCGCCGATCCTGTCCGTGCTGAGCCCGCGCCTGAGCCAGCTCCGGCAGTGCGCGGCGGACTACAACAACCTCCGCCAGCAGCACGACTACATGAGCCTGACGGTGGGCGCGCGCAAGTTCTACAACGGCCAGCTCGACACCTCCGACACCGCCCGCCAGCTCAAGGCCGCCTACGTGCGCAGCCAGGTCTCGAGCCGCTTAACCCGCTTCATGGAGGACGCGGGGCTGACGGTCCGCGCCGAGGACAAGGCCTTCGCCGAGGCCGTCAACGCCCGGGAGAGCCGCCATCAGACGTTCCTCATGGCGGGCTGCGCCGCGGGGTGCGTCCTGCTCCTCTTTCTCGTCCTGCTCTGGCGCCGGCGCCGCGCGCGCGACTGGATCACGGTCGACGCGACGACGGCCGCGGGGCGCTTCGCGCTCTCCGGGCCCGCGGCCGCGACCGAGGGCGGCGCGGGGAACGTGCTCGGCGGCAACTACCGCATCGAGTCCGAGCTCGGGCGGGGCGGCATGGGGGTCATCTACGAGGCCACCGACATCGGCCTGCGCCGCAAGGTCGCGATCAAGCGCCTGCGCGAGGAGTTCTACCAGGACGAGGCCGGCCTCGACGCCTTCCTGAGGGAGGCGCAGCTGGTCGCCTCGCTGCGCCATCCCAACATCGTGGAGATCTACTCGATCGTCAAGGACAAGGGCCGGGTCTACCTGGTCTTCGAGTTCGTCAAGGGAAAGACCCTGAGCCACATCCTGGGCGCGGGCCGGCGGCTCTCGCTGCGCTCCGCCAAGAGCGTCCTGCGCCAGACCGGGGCGGCCCTGGACTACGCGCACGGCAAGCGCCTCATCCACCGGGACCTCAAGCCCTCGAACATCATGATCGCCTCGGACGGCACCGCCAAGGTGATGGACTTCGGCATCGCCATCGTGGCCAAGGGCACGGCGACTCCCGCCGCCCGCGCCCAGTCCCTGGGCACGCTGGCCTACATGGCCCCGGAGCAGCAGGCGGGCACGGTGCGCCGGGAGTCGGACCTCTACGCGCTGGGCGTGTGCTTCTACGAGATGGTCACGGGGCGCCTGCCCTTCGAGGGGCCCAACTTCCTCGCCCAGAAGCAGGAGATGGTCTACCCGGCGCCGTCGCAGGTCGCCGCCGACCTGCCGCGGGAGCTCGATGGGCTCGTGCGCCGGGCGCTCCACGTCGACCCGGAGCAGCGCTTCCACTCCGCGAGCCAGTTCCTCGGCGCGCTCGAGGCGCTGCCGGAGACGCCGGCGAGGGCATGAGGGCGGCTGCGCTGGCGCTCGTCGTCGCGGCTCTGGGAGCGGGCCCGGCGGCCGCCCGCCGGAGCGCCGTGGACGCGGCCTTGGACGACTGCCTGCGCATCGAGGGGGAGACGCTGCGGGCGAGCAAGGCCGACCAGCCCATAATCCGGGAGCTGGAGAGGCGGGAGCGAGCCTACGTCACGGGCGCCGATTTCGAGGAGATCACCGCCGGGCGGGCGGAGGCGCGCGAGCGCGCCGCGCGGGCGATGCGCAGGCTCACCGAGCTCGCCGGCCTGATGAAGAACGCGGTCCTCGAGTACGGGCTTCTCGCCACCAACGAGGCCCTGGGGGGCGGCGCGGCGAAGTTCGTCCCGGGCCAGGAGGACCGGCACATCCGGGTCGTTCTCATGAACAAGAGGCTCACTGAGCAGGTCAACGACGACATGACGCGCTTGGGCTCGGCGCTGGACTCGGAGGACATCGCCTTCGTCCGGGCCAAGCGCGCCCGCTCCCTGCGCGCGCTGCGCTGGTGCGCGCTGGTCCTGGTGCTCCTCTTCGGGGCGGCGGGCGCGGCGTTCTACCGGCAGTCTCGGGGGAGGCTCGAGAAAGCGAAGGAGCTCCCCGAGCGGCGTCGGGACGGCAACCCGCCTGCGCGCGATGCCGCGCCGCCGCCCGCCACGGCCCCGCCGCCGCCTTCGCTCCCGCCGCCGACCGAGCCGGCTCCCGAGACGAGGCCGCCGTTTCGCAGCCCCTGGAGCCGTGGACGCTAGGGCGGCGGCGGCCCTGCTCCTCGCGGCGGCCTGCGCCGGGGCGGCGCGAGCCGCCCCAAACGGGGGCAACGCGCCTGCGCGCGATGCCGAGCCCCGGACCGGGCCGGCGGCTCCGGAGGCCGAGCTGAAGGCGCTCGGCCGCGAGGTGGAGGCGGCGCTGCAGGAGAACCGTACGGTGATGGGTCCCCTCTACTCGGTCGTCCAGTGGTGCCGGACGGGGGCCAACTACGAGCCGGTGCGCGCCGGCCGCGACGACGTGCGGGCGAACGTGCTCCGGAGCATCGACCGGCTCAAGGCCCTGGAGACGCGCTGCCGCGCCGAGACGGCGAATCTCTCGCAGGACCTCGACGCGGTGGCCCGGGAGCGGGGCCGCTACTCCCGGTTCTCGCCGTCCGCGATCCGCTACTTCCGCCGCGTGGCGGGCTGGGCGACGGACCTCGCCGACCAGGCGGGCAAAGGCGAGAAGACCCTGAAGGACGAGCAGGTGGAGTGCGGCGGCTTCCTCGTCCGGCACCGGCGCCAGGCGCTGGGCCTGCGCGGGGCGGCGGCCCTGGCCGCGGCCGCATTCGCCTTCCTCGCGGCGTGGGCGGCGCGCGGCCGCCGCATCCCCTCCCTGGGGGCGCCGGGGGTCGCGGGCCGCGTGGTGGGGGACTACCGCCTGCTGCGCGAGATCGGGCGCGGGGGGATGGGCGTCGTCTACGCGGCGGAGGACCCGGCGCTCAAGCGCCGCGTCGCCATCAAGCGCATGCGGGGGGAGATCGGCGAGATATCCGAGAGCCGCCAGATGTTCCTGAAGGAGGCCCGGCTCGTCGCCGGGCTCTCCCATCCGAACATCGTCAAGATCTACGCGATCCTGGTCGAGGGCCTGAGCGTGTTCCTGGTCTTCGAGATGATCGAGGGCCGTTCCCTGGACGCGGCGCTGCGGGAAGACGGGCGCATGGCGCCGGAGCGCGCGCTCGACGTGATCCGCCAGGCGGGGGCGGCGCTCGACTACGCGCACGCGAACCGGATCATCCACCGGGACTTGAAGCCCTCGAACGTCATGCTGGAGGAGGGCGGCGGGGTCAAGGTGATGGACTTCGGGATCGCCCACCAGGCCAAGGCCACCGTGGGCCGGCTCACCCGCACCGCCGCCTGGGGCACGCCGCACTACATGTCGCCGGAGCAGGAGCTGGGCGCGGTTTCGCGGGAGTCGGACATCTACGCCCTCGGGGTCTGCCTCTACGAGATGCTGACGGGAGCCCTTCCCTTCGAGGGCCCGGACTTCCTGGGGCAGAAGCGGCGCATGGAATGGGCGCCGGCCCGCCGCCGGGTGCCGGAGCTGCCGGAGGCCGTCGAGGCGGTGCTGAGCCGCGCGCTGGAGAGCGACCCCGCGCGCCGCTTCCACAGCGGCGCGGAGCTGGCAAAGGCGCTCGAGGCCGCCCTCCGCCCGCCCGCCTAGGGCCTGCTCTTCCAGGAGAAGCGGCGCGGCGGCTTGCGTCGCGGCAGCCTGCGAAAGAGCTTTCTCTCGCGCTTCTTGAGGCGCTTTCTCAGCCGCCGCGCGCCTTCGTCCGAGGCGGCGGCGGGACGCAGGAGCGCGCGCAGGCGCCGGGCGTCGCGGAGCTCGCCGATCGCGTCCTGGAGGCGCCGGAGCCGGCGCGCCGCCCGGCGGCCCTTGCGGAGGCGGTCTTGGTACGGCTCGAGAAGATAGCGCAGGCGCTTGGCCTGGATCCGGGCCCGGTGCAAGGCCGCCTCGTCGCCGGGCCCGCGAACCCGCTCGAGCCGCCGCCGCAGGCGCTTGGCGGCGGAACGGAGCGCGGCCGGGTAGGCTTCCTCGAAGTCTGTGAGGCGAGCGCGGCCGAGCAGGCCGCGCCGCGCGGCGCCGGCCAGACGCAGGAAAGACGGCGCCAGCCGGGCGGCGTCGCGCCTGCGCCCTCGGACGGCGAGCGCGTGGAGGCGAGCCGAGAGCGCGCGCAGCCCGGCGTGAGGGCCGCTCTCGATCACGGCGTCGCGCAAGAGCTCCTCCGAGGACTCGGCGTCCCGGGTCGGGTTGCTGGCCGAGACCAAGGTCCGCAGCCTCCCCTCGACGCGCCGGGCCTCCGGACCGAGCCCACCCTCGAGCGCCCGAAGCCAGGCGCCGACCCGGCGCGCGGCGATGCGCCAGTCATGGACGCTGCGCCTGCCCGCCCCGCGCCGAAAGGCGAGCGCGGCGCTTTCGGCGTCCGCCAGCACGCGCAGCAACACCCGCCTTGGGGCCAGGGGCTTCATGGCCTCCTCCTCTAAAAGAACGTGCAACGCTCGTGCCAGCGCCGGAGATTCACGGAAGGTTTA
>DATLOS010000321.1:0-4337 GCA_035536155.1 Elusimicrobiota bacterium | reverse complement strand
GACCTCCTCGTCATGGGCACCCACGGGCGCTCGGGGATCGCCCGCCTCTTCATGGGCTCCGTGACGGAGGCGGTGGTGGCCCGCTCCAGCGTTCCCGTGCTGGCCCTGCGCCAGCCCGCGCGCCGGATCCGGCGCGTGCTGGCGCCCGTGAACTTCGCCGACTACTCCGACGCCGGCTTGGTCTACGCGGCCGCCCTCGCCGCGGCGCTGCGGGCGCGGCTCACCGCGCTTTACGTGCGCGAAGCGGGCGCGAACGACGGCGACCCGCTATTGCGCCTCAACGAGCGCCTGCTCCGGCTGCCGGGCAAGCCCGCGCTGCCCGAGGCGCCGGCCGCCAAGGTCCGCCAGGGCCACCCGGCCGCGGAGATCGCGCGCGAGGCCGTCGAGCACGATCTCGTGGTGCTGACCGCGCACTCGAAAGGCCTGCTCCGGGACGCCTTGCTGGGGACCACCGTGGAGCGCGTCCTGCGCGCCAGCCCGGCGCCGGTCCTCGCCGTGCCCTCGGTCGGCCCGCGGCGGACGTCCCCGCCGCCGCTGCTCGAGGCCGTCGCCTAGCTCACTTCTTGGAGATGCCGTACGCCTTGAGCTTGCGCCAGAGGGTGTTGCGCCCGATGCCGAGGGTCTTGGCGGCGTCCGCCTGGTTGCCGCCGCAGTCCTCCAGGACCTTGAGGATGTGCCGCTTCTCCGCGTCGCCCAGGCTGCCGCCGCCGTTCTTGCGCGGCGGCGCGGCGGCCGCGGGCGACGCGTGGATCTCGGAAGGCAGGTCCTCGACCGAGATCGCCGGCCCCGAGGCCATGATCAAGGCCCGCTCGACGCCGTGCTGCAGCTCGCGCACGTTGCCCGGCCAGTCGTAGGCCTTGAGGGCGGCGGCCGCCTCGGGAGAGAAGCGCGACGCCGCCGAGCCCATGGCCTTCCTCGCCTTGCGCAGGAAGTGCTCGGCCAGCGGGAGGATGTCCTCCCGCCGCTGGCGCAGGGGCGGCAGCAGGATCGGGAACACCTTCAGCCGGTAGTAGAGGTCCTCGCGGAACTTCCCCTCCTTCACCAGCTGCGCCATGTCCTTGTTGGTGGCCGCGATCAGCCGCCCCGAGACCTTGATGGGGTGGTTGTCGCCCACCCGCCGGATCTCGCCCTCCTGGAGCGCGCGCAGGAGCTTCACCTGCAGCCCCGGCGTCGTCTCGCTGATCTCGTCGAGGAACAGGGTCCCGCCGCTGGCCTCCTCGAAGAGGCCGCGCTTGTTGCGGTCGGCGCCGGTGAAGGAGCCCTTCACGTGCCCGAAGAGCTCGCTCTCGAGGAGGCCCTCGGGCAGGGCGCCGCAGTTGATGGCGACGAAGCCGCCGGCGCGGCGCGGGCTGTTCTCGTGCACGGCGCGGGCGACCAGCTCCTTGCCGCTGCCGGACTCGCCCTGGATCAGGACCGTGGCGTCCGTGACGGCGACTTTCTTCACCAGCTCCAGCACCTTCTGCATCTGCGGGCTGGCGTAGACGATCCCCTCGAAGCTGTACTTGCCGCGCGCCTCGTCGCGCAGTCGGCGCACCTCCCCGAGCAGCGCGCGCCGCTCCAGCGCCTTCTGCAGGACGAACTTGAGCTCCTCGGGCTCGACCGGCTTGGTCAGGTAGTCGAAGGCGCCGGCCTTGATGGCCGCGACCGCGGTGTCGATGGAGCCGTGGCCGGTGAAGACGATCACCTCCGTCTCCGGCTGGGCCTCGCGCGCCGCGGAGAGGACCTGCAGGCCGTCGGCCTTGCCCAGCTTCAGGTCGGTCACCACCACGTCGTAGAGCTCCCGCCCCACGCGCTCGATGGCCTCCTCGCCGCTCTTGACCGCGTCGACCGCGTAGCCCTCGCGCTTGAGCTCGAGGCAGATGAGAGTCGAGAGGGAAGAGTCGTCCTCGACGATCAGAAGCCGATGCTTGTCCATGTCACGCCTCCACTAGGGGAAGATGCACCAAGAACTCGGCGCCGCGTCCAGGCGCGCTGTCCACCTCGATGCGGCCGCCGTGCGCCTTGACCACGCGGTCGGCGATGGCGAGCCCCAGCCCCGTCCCCTGCCGCTTGGTGGTGAAGAACGGCTTGAAGATCGCGGCGCGCGCGTCCGGCGCGATGCCCGGCCCGGTGTCCAGGACGCGGATCACCGCCTCGCCCGGCCGATGCTCGGTCTCCACCGTCACCGCGCCCCGGTCGCCGATGGCCTGGACCGCGTTCAGCAGGATGTTCCACACCACCTGCCGGACCTGGTCGACGTCCATGGGGAACGCGGGAAGGTTCCGGTCGAGGCGGGTGCGCACCTCGTTGCCGCGCAGCAGGTCCCGGTTCGACTGCACCATGCGGCAGGTCTCCTCGACCAGGGCGTTGAGGTCGCCGGGCGCGAGATGCAGCTCCCGCGGCCGCGCGTAGGCGAGGAAGCTGGTCAGGGTCTCGTTGAGCCGCCGGCTCTCGTCGCGCAGCACCCGGAGCACGGTCTCGCGGTCCTCGCTGCCGAGGTGGGAGTCCGCGGCGAGCTGCTTGGCCGCCATGACGATCGAGCCCAGCGGGTTGCGGATCTCGTGCGCGACCACGGCCGCCATCTCGCCCAGGCCCGCCAGCGCCTCGGACTGGGCCACGCGCTCGAGCAGAGCCAGCTGGTCGGTGATGTCCACCGCGTTCGCGACGTAGCCGAGCAGGCCGCCGCCGGGCTCGCGCACGGCGGTGATGGTGAGGATCACCGGGATCTCGCGGCCGTCCTTGGCGCGGTTGACGAGCCGGCCGCGCCAATGGCCCTTCCCTGGGTCCATCAGGCTGCCCCACATCCTCTCGTAGAGATCGTTCGTGGAGTGGCGGGACCGGAGCATCCGCGGCTTCTGCCCGATCGTCTCCTCCCGCGTATAGCCGTAAATCTTGGTAAAAGCCGGGTTCACGTCCAGGATGATGCTGTCCCGGTCGCACAAGAACATCGCGTCGCTGGCCTGCTCGAAGGCCGCGTGGAGACTCAGCGCTACGCGCGGCCCTTCCTTTTGTTCCAAGATGGAACTCTCCCCCGGCCCGATTCCGTGTTTGGCCGGAATATTGCTACATTCCGTATTGGAACATTCCGGCCAAGCGATTCTAACATGGGACCCTCTGGAAAACTAGCGCTGCACCTCAAGTCGGATCAGCGCCTCGCCCTCCTCGGGCGGCTGCGCATGGCCGAGTGGATCGAGATGCCGGAGCGGGAATTCGCCCGCGAGATCAAGGATATCGAGAGCGACCCGCTCTTCCAGAAGCTCCTGGCGGGCCCCTCCCCGGAGGCGCGCGCGGTGCGGCGCCAGCGCTGGCCGGGAAGCCGCCTGAGCGGCTCCTTTTACGACGTCAACGAGGCCGTGACCGCCGGCGGCGAGCGCGTCCGCGTCGAGGAGAAGCTGGAGGAGCGCGGCGAGCTCCTGCCGTTGATCCAAAAGATGGGCGCGCCGGCTTTCGAGCGCTACTTCATCCACGGCGAGGACGGCCTGGGGCTCGACGAGCTCGCGCGCCGGACCGGCGTCTCGGCGGAGGACGCCCAGCGCATCCGCGACCTGATCCTCGACATCGGGGTGGAGGCCGAGTTCGCCGGGCCCATGCCCGAGCCCGGGCCCTCCCGCCCCACCTCGTGCCTGGCGCGCGTCGCCGTGGAAAACGACGTCCCGGTGTTCGAGTTCTACTCGCCGCACTGGGCCCGCGGGATGTACCAGATCCGCTACGACACGGTGGAACAGTGGAAGCGGCAGGGCCGCTTCGACGGGATGGAGCGGCGCCGCCTGCGCCACCTCCTCAAGCGGCTCGAGATCGTGAACCTGCGCCAGAACACCCTCTTCCGCATACTCGAGTCCCTGACCAAGCTCCAGGCCGAGTTCCTGACCACCCGCCGGGAAGACCGCAAGCGCCCGATCAGCCTGCGCATGCTGGCGCGGCGGCTCTCCTTGGCGCCCAGCACCGTCAGCCGAGCCCTGGCCGGCCGCTCGGTCCGCCTGCCCTGGGGCCCCGAGCTCCCCCTCATCCGCCTGGTGCCGGGGCGGCGCAACGTCCTGCGCGAGGTGATGGGCCGCTGGCTCGCGGAGGGCGGCGACTCGACCGACCGCGCCTTCGCCGACCGGCTCCGCAAGGACTACGGGATCGCCGTCTCGCGCCGCACGGTCAACGCCGTCCGCAACGAACTGCGTAAAAAACCCGCGCCCTAAACCGGCGTTATTTCGCGAAGCGGCGCGTGCGAAGCGCGGCGAAATCCCGCAGCCGCGCGCAGCCCCGAGCGAGGCTCAACGCCGAGCGCCGCCGCGCAGCGAAAATAACGCCGGTTTAGGGCTTGGCTTAGTTGTTGCAAACCGGATCGACGAGGGCATATGACCGAGGGC
>DATLOS010000320.1:0-2144 GCA_035536155.1 Elusimicrobiota bacterium | reverse complement strand
ACCTTCTTGCGCACCTCCTCGTTCTTCTCCGCGGAGTCCGAGATGCGCACGCGCTCCGTCTCCATCGCGGCCACGACGCTCTTGTGCATCTTGCCCTTGAGCTCGTCCCAGAATGGAGGCAGCTCGCCCGCGCGGCCCACGGTGCGGATTTGGGCCCCGCCGGAGGGCTTGAGCTCGCCGCCGCCGCTCGACGCCGGAACGTAGCCGCCGCCTCCGCCGTTGCTGGAGAAGCCTTCCGCTTCGAGGGAGGTCGGCCATTGCTTGGGCCCCGGCTTGACCTCCATGATCCGCGCCAGGAGCGGCTTGAGCGACTTGACCCATTCCGAATGCGGCTGCTCCACCACCAGGATGCGCGCGGTGTTGGCGAACTCGGGCAGGAGGTCCTCCCAGGGCATGTAGGAGAGCACGCGCTTGTTCATCGCGGCGAAGAAGCGCTCCACCTCCTTGGGGGCCAGGGCCCCGGGGAGGTTCCCTTGGTTGATGACCACCTCGAAGCGCTCCAGGGGGAAGTGGAGGGCCTTGAGCTCCTGGAACATGTTGTAGGTCGCCTCGAAGTGCGCCCGCTGGGGCAGGCAGTTCCAGAAGACGATGTCCGCCGGATCGAAGGCGAAGATCTGCATGGGGAAGTACGGGTCGACGTCCAGGAAAAGGTCGTAGGACTGGGACAGGCTCTCCAGGATCGGCGAGATCGACGCCGGCGTGATGTCGAGGACCTCCGAGCGGCGGTTGGCCAGGGGCAGGACCCCGACGCCCCACTGGGACACCGGGATGCGCCCCTTCAGCAGCTTGCCCAGGACCGCGACGTCCTTGCCCACGAGCTGGGTCAGGCTCGCCAAGGTCGGCGGCTGCAGGCCCAGGAGGAAAGAGAGCTCGTTGCGGCAGAGAGGATCGAGGTGGATGAGGATCACGTTCCGGCTCTGCGTGCCCGCCCATGCCAAGGCGAGGTTCAGGGCGGTCGTGGTCTTGCCCACTCCCTCCTTGGGGCCCGAGAAGACGATGACGCGTCCCCCGACCCGGGGCGCCGCGGCGCTGGCGGGCACGATCGGCTGGCTCGAGCCGGCGGCCGGGGCCCCGCCCAGGATAGGAGCGGCCGCGGGCGCCGCCGTCGCGGGCTGGATGGGCGTCGTCTTGGGCGCCAGCCCGGGCGGGACGAAGAGACCGGGGATGGGCTTGTTCTCCGCCATGGCTATTTAACGATCTCGAAGGTGACGAAGAGAAAGAGCGACTTCTGCTCCTCGACCACGCTCGTGGTCGTGAACAGCACGCCCAGGATGGGCAGCCGGCCCAAGAAAGGCACCCGCGTCTTGGTGGTGTTCTTGTTGCTCGACTTGAGGCCGCCGATGACCAAGGTCTCGCCGGACTTGATCTCGACCCGGGTCTGGATCTGCCGGGTGACGATCGAGGGGACCGTGGTGTTGCCGACGGTGACGGGCTTCGAGAAGTCGGGGTTCGAGACCTCGATCTGCATCTGGGCGTCGATCGAGTCCTTCTTGTTGGGGTTGATGGCCGGCAGGATGTTCAGGATCACGCCGAACTTCTTGAACTCGACGCCGACGCCCTGGTTGTTGGTCACCGGGTAGGGCTGGTCGCCGCCCACGACGAAGTTGGCCTGCTCGCCCGCCTTGGTGATGACCTTGGGGTTGGACAAGAGCTGGGCCTTGCCCTCGGTCTCCAGGAGCTTGAGCGAGGTCTGCAGGGCGGTGGTGCGCTCGAAATCCCCCAGCTTGATGATGCCAGGGATGGGCGTCTTCTCCGCGAAGTTGACGCCGGTCGTGAACGGGGCCCAGCTAAATCCCGTCTCCCGGTCCACCGACCCGCTGATCTCCACGATATCCGCGCTCACGGCGATCATCACCTCCGCCTGGTCCTCGTCGCCTTCGCCCGCGCCGGCCCCCGCGCCTCCCGCGCCCGCGTCCTCCTGACCGCGCGCCGGGACGCATAGGGCCATCGCCAGTGCGAAGACCAAGCGCCAAACGTTTTTGCTCGTTCTCATTCCGTTGTCGTACGCGGTGCGCCTAACCGTTGTCCAAGACTCAAGTCTACGACCGCACTCCCATCGTCGCCTCTATCGGAACAGCTTGCGGAAGCTCGCCATCTCCATCGGGTGCATCTCCACGTCGCCCAAGCCGCGCAGGATCGTGGTG
>DATLOS010000319.1:0-4932 GCA_035536155.1 Elusimicrobiota bacterium | reverse complement strand
CACAGGCGGGAGCGTAGAGCCCGCGCCAAGGGTCACCGGCACTCGCGGGCCCCCCGCACACAGACTCGGCGCGCCCAGCCTGCGCGCGCCCGAAGGCCGGGACGAACAGGGCCGCCAGGACGAGCGCCAGCAGGACGACGGCCGCGAGGTGAACGGCCGCCATTATGCGGACCAAAAAGGTCTCGCGGCGCTAAACGTAGGCGCAGCGGTTGAAGCGCATGCTCCGCCCGCCCGGGTCGTTGAAGGCCATGCAGCCCTCCATCCCGGGCGTGCGCGCGTAGGCTCCCACGAAGGGGGCGATCCCGCGCCACGAGTCGAGCCAGCCCTCGCGGTAGGAGAGGTAGAGGAAGGCGACGAGCACGGCCACGACCGCGCCGATGCAGTAACCGTGCTGACTCATGCTATACCCCGGAGGAAACACGGCCCCGCTAGGCGGCGCGGAAGCAGTGGCGCCGGAACGCGGCCATCGCCGCGTCCGGGATCCGGCGGGCGGCGAAGAACTCCGGCGGGACGCGCTCGAGGCGGCAGCGCAGGTAGAAGAGGCTGTACAGGCCGCACTCGGTGTCCGAGCGCTGGTGCTCGACGCGGCTCGGCGGCAGGACGAGCACCGGCCCGCCGGCGGGCTGCGACGCGCGGAAGCGGTCGAGCTGGCCCCGCGCGCGCTCCATCCAGCGGACCAGAGGGCGGGGGGGCGGCTGGCCGGTCGAGTTGAAGAACTCGACGGTGAACGGCGCGCCGGCGCCGGCGCGCGCGTCGACGAAGACCGCGACCCAATGCTTGCCCGGCCCGCTCGAGACGTCGGTGTTCAGGACGCAGCCGAAGCTGGCGAACGGCCGCCGAACGCGGCCGCGCCCTGGGCCCAGGTCGGCGACCGCGCGGCCGCCGACGACGTCGGCGAGGTCGATCTCGCCGAAGAGGTCGCCGTTCCGCTCGAAGTCCATCATCGCGAAGGGGCAGGGGAAGAAGTCGGGGAACCGGGCGGCCCATCGGGCGAGCGTCTCGTCGATGTGGACGTTGCTCAGGAGGGCTGCGCCGGCCCGGGGCCCGGCGGCCTTGAACCGCGCCTTGAGGTCGCCGGCAAGCGCCTCGGCCGAGCCCTGCGCGGCTGCGTACTGACGCACGGCGGGGTGCGCCAGCACGCACGACTCAGAGGCGCAGCCGAGGCGCTGCGCGACGCCGCGGATCGCCGCCGCACCGGCGCCGGCGCCGGCCGGCAAGAGAGCGGTGCTGGGCACCGGGCCCGGCTTCGCGGCGAGCCCGAGCGCGCCAGCGAAGCCAACGACGGCGCGGACGGCAGGCCGCGAGGCGCACAGGGCGCCGTCCTCGCCCACGACCCCGTCGGCGCACTCGCCGGCAGTCGTGGATACCTTCTCGAGCGGCCAAGGGTCGGCTTCCGGCGCGCCGGGCCCAGGGCCGCCGCCCTGGCGCTGACGGGCGGGGGGCGGCTCACGCCCGCCGGGGCCGCCCCCCCACACGACACTCGACGGTGCGTCCATCGGGATTATACACCGCCGGATATGAAGCCAACCGAGGTCCTTCCCGAGCCCGGCCCCGGCGCGGCGGCAAGGAGGCGCCCCCCGGGGCGCGCGGCCGTCGGCGGGGTCGAGTTCGTCGTCGGCGGCTGGGGGCTGTACGAGGCGCGCCTGCGGCGGGAGCAGTGGCACCAGGGCCGGGCGAAGCCGGGCCGGCACTACGCCGGCCGCAGCTACATCGGCGCGGACGACGCGGTGCGGTCGCTCGTGGGCGGCGGCCGGCCGGACGCCCACCCCCTGCGGCTCGCCGCGCGCCGGTTCGCGGCGGCCCTGGGCCGCCTCGAGGACACCTTGTGCTCGCCGGACGAGGACGGCGCCTGGGAGTGCGCGCCGGCCGGCGCGCGGCGGGCGGGCGCGGTCGTCGTGCCGCCCCTCGTCTCGCGCGACCTCACGGCGTTCGCCGCCAGCCCCACCGACCCGGCCGACGCGGACACCCTGCGCGAGCTGGGCGCCGCCGCGCTCGAGGTCGCCGCGGCGGCGGGGGTCGCCCTCCCCGCGGTCCCCGACCTGGCGCCCGCGGGCTACCCTCCGCTGCCCCCCGCCCTGGTCGCCGTGGACGACGACGAGGGGGTCCTCCGGCTCGAGGGCGAGGTGCGCCCTCACGTCGCGGCGCTCGAGGAGCTGCAGGCGGCCGTCGCCGACCGCCTCGACGGCGCGGCGCGCGCGGTCGCGGCGCTCGCGGCGCGGCGGGGCGGCGGCCCTCCGGCCCGTGCGCGAGGGGCGTGGCCTCGCGCGCCAGATCCCCCTGTGCCAGTCAAGCCCTCCGCGCCGGCGCGCCGCACACCAGAGCGTCCCGCGCGGGAGAGCGGCCTCGCCGCGCCGCCCAGCGAGGAGGCCGCGCGCGCCGGAGTCGCGGCGCTCCTCGAGACAGGCCTCCCCTTCTCGGGCGCGCGGGCTTCCGCTGCGCCGGCCGCCTACTTCGGTTTCGCTTTCCCCGGCCCGCCCGGCGCGGCGACGTGCCTGACGCCCGCCGCGGTTGGCTGGGCTGCCGCGGCGACGAGCCGGCGGGCTTTCGCGTGGGTGGTCTTCGACAGCCCCGAAGCCCGGGTCGCTCTGCGGGTCCCGGCGCAGGGGAGCCCCGGCCCAGACCCGGCCGCGCTCGCGGGCTGGCTGCAGGCGCGGCTGGTCGGGTCGCCGCCCTCTGTCGCGACGGAGGCTTACCTTGCGCACCTGCGGGGCCTGGGCCTCGACGTGCTGGAGCGCCGCCTCGCGCCGCGCGCCTCTTTCCGGCCGGCCGACGCGCGGCTCGGCCTGCCCGAGCTGGCTGAGCTGGGCGCCCTCACCGGCGCCGACCTTCTGGCCTTCGACTGGAGCGGCTTCGACGCCGGGCTCCGGCGCGCGGCGGCCGCCCCGGTCGCCCCCGACGGCTACAGGGTCGCCGTCGACAGCCGGGCGCGCGTGGTCGGCGCGCCTGAGGCCGGCCAGGGCGCGCCCCGCGGCGCCTGGCTCGCGTCGCGCGCGCCGGGCCCAGAGAGCGGCCCAGCACCGCCGACGCTCCGCGAGCTGGAGCGGTGTCTGCTGCTGGCGGGCCTCGGCCTCGTGTGGACCTTCCTAGCCGCGCCCGAGGGCCTGTACGGCGTGCGCCCCGCCGCCGCGGCCGGCGGCATCGGTTCCTGGCCAGAGCTCGCAGGGCCCGCCGCGCGCGCGCTGGCCCGGGCGCGCGAGAGCCCGGCCCGCATCAGCGGGCTCGCCGACGCGGGCTTCATCGCGTTCCACCGCCCGTGGCCAGCCGGGGCGCCCGGCCGCTCTTAGAGCCTGCGGCGCCGCCCGAGCATGGAAGAAAAGCTGCGCGCAGTGCTGGACGGCTTCGTGCGGCGCCACGCGGGCGTCCGCCAGCGCGGGACCGAGTGGTACCGCGCGATGGGCGAGACCGTGGGGGGCTCCGAGCTGGCCGCGGTGATGGGCCGGAGCCCGTACAGCTCGCTGCACAAGGTCGCGGCCGACAAGGTCGCGGCCCTCCAGGGCCGCTCGAGCTTCGAAGGGGGGGCGTTCTGCTGGTGGGGCAGCCTCTTCCAGGACGTGGCGGCCGCGGTCGTCGAGCTCGACCTGGGCGCGCGCGTCGTGGGCGACGACATCTGCGTCCGGGAGGTCCCCGGCCACCGCAACAGCCCCGACGGGTACATCCTCGCGCGCGTGGTGGGCACGCCCTCGGGGCTCCGGCTCTGGTCGACCGACCAGGACCCGCCGACCGGCGCGACCTGGGCGATCGTCCTGCTGGAGATCAAGTGCCCCGCCTCGCGCCTGCCGCAGGGCCGGGTCCCGCGGCACTACGTGCCCCAGCTCTGGTCCGGCCTGGCGGTCTCGCCCGCGCACTTCGGCCTCTTCGTCGACGCGGTCTTCCGCAAGTGCTCGCTGGAGCAGCTCGGCCCGGACCCCGACTACGACGCAGGCTACCACGGTCCGCGCGACGTCGGCCGCTGGGAGGGGGCCTTCGCCTGGGGGGTCATCGGGGTCTACGCGCCGGCCGCGCCGGAGACGCCGACCGAGCCGGCGGGCGCCGAGCCAGGGAGCGCCGGAGGGCCGCCCGCGGAGCGCGCAGAAAAACCGGCCGCGCGCGAGCCGATCGACCTCGGCCGGGCGGGCCGGGGCGCCTTCGACGAGGTCCTCCGCGCCATCGACCAGAAGCTCTACCGGGTGGTCCGTGAGCCGCCCAGCTTCGCCGACGGGCGCGGCGCGCAAGGCGACCCGGCCGACGCGGCCCGGCGCCTCGGCGCTCAGGCGCCGGCGGGCTTCCAGCTCTACGGTCTCCTGCCGTGGAAGCTGCTGGAGATCGAGCTCATCCCGGTGGCCCGCCGGCGCGGCTTCCTCCAGGAGGTCCGGCCGCTGATCGCGGAGGTGCACCGGCTGGCGGCGGCGGCGGCGGCGGGGAGCGACCCGGCGGGCTACCTGCGGCGCGAGGCCGCGGCGGCGCGCGCGGCCCTCCGCCCGAGCCCGGCCGCCGAGACGGAGGACGGCCCGGGCGAGCCGGGCGCCAGCGAGGCCGAGGTGCAGGACCTCTTCGCCGCGCTCGAGGCTACAGAGCCTCGTCCACCCGGCGATAGTACGGCGCCCGAGCCACGCTGAGGGAGTCGCGCGTGATCTCGACGACCTGGCCGTCGCGCGCCCCGATCCAGACGGCGGCGGGGTCGGCCGCGCCGATCGCGGGCAACGAGGACGGCTCGAGGTTCGCCGCGGCGAGCAGGGCCGCGGCCTCGTCCGCGCCCATGACCCGGTGGGGAGGCACGGCGGAGTGGTCGGGGACGACCAGCGAGAAGGTCATGAACCGGTACGCGTCGAAGAAGATCGCCGCCCCCTCGGGGTCGCCGGGCGGGGCGTGCGCGGCGAGGCGCGCCGCCCGGGCCGCGCGGCGGTGGCCCGCGATGAGGTCGGTCAGGTTCTTCCGCGCGAAGAACGCCTGCTC
>DATLOS010000318.1:0-2157 GCA_035536155.1 Elusimicrobiota bacterium | reverse complement strand
CTGCGCGGATCGACGGCCTCGCGGCGCAGCCGGATCTCGAAATGCACGTGCGGCCCGGTCGAGCGGCCCGTGGAGCCTAGGAGCGCGATCACCTGGCCGCGCTCGACCCGGTCCCCGGCCGCGACCTTGAGCTCGAGGTTGTGCCCGTAGAGCGAGGTGGTCTTCTGGTCGTGGCGCAGGATGATCGCGTTGCCGTAGCCGCGCAGGCCGTCGCCGGCGTAGAGCACCACGCCCCCCGCGGCGGCGAACACGGGCACGCCCATGTCGGCGGCGATGTCGAGGCCCTCGTGGCGCCGGCCCCAGCGCGGGCCGAACTCCGAGCTCACCACGCCCGCGCGCAGCGGCCAGCGCCAGCGGTTCTGGAAGCTCGGGGCGTGGAAGGGGCGGAACCCCGGCCCCTCGACCGCGAAGACCCCGGCGCGCTCCAGCGTGCGCAGGACGTCCCGGTCGTCGAGCGGCCCCGTCTCGGAGAAGCCGCGCATGGTCTGGATGCGGCGGGCATAGCGCTGGGTCTCCGACTCGGGGCGGGCGCGGCGGCCCTCCACGGGACCGGAGTCGCCGACCGGCGGCACGCCCGCCGGCTCGGCCGGCGCGCGGCGGACCAGCGCCGCGGCGAGCAGGCCCGCGATCAGGAGCAGTACCCGTCGCATGTCGATAGCATACCACGCGGGGCGGCGTGGAATCGCCGGCAAAAATTCGCTAACGTGCGGGCATGCCCGACGCGGCCCGACGGACGCCGGAGGCCGAGCACCGGCGCGAGGCGACCGAGCTCCTGGTCGCGGCTTTGGTGCGCGGCGCGAAGAACGTGCAGATGTTCAGCGCCACGCACCCCAGCGTCCTGCAGGACGCGAACCGCACCCTCAACTTCCTGGTCAAGGCCATCGGCCGCGAGCCCGCGCTGACCCTCGACCTCAAGGCGGGCGACGTGCTCCTCGACGGCGAGGCGCTGGCCCCGATGGAGCGCACCAAGCTCTTCGCCAACGCCCTGCGCGGGCTGGGCGTGGGCCAGGTGCGCTTCAGCGACGGCCTCTCCGCCGCGGGGCTGATCCGCTTCCTGGGCTGGCTCAACGCGAGGCTCGACGAGAAAGGCGGCGCGCAGGACCTGCAGCGGGCGATCCAGGCCGAGCGCATCGACGGCCTCCAGCTGACCTTCGTCCTGAGCTTCGCCGTCCCCGCCCAGGAGCAGGACCCCGCCGGCTTCGAGGGCCTGAGCCCGCGGGAGCTCGAGGCCTTCTTGAAGGCCCGCACGCTCCCCGACTTCGCCGCGCTCCTGGCCGCCCACGCGGCCAAGCGGACCAGCCCCCAGGCGCAGCGCGCGGCCCGCATGCTCTCCGAGCTCCGCCGCCGCGACCTCACCCTCGAGGAGTTCGTCGCCGCCTTCCCCTGGGGCGTCTACGAGCACCGGGTGCGCGCCCGCTTCGACGAGCTGCGCGCCCAGACCGCCTACGCGCCCAAGGCGCGGGGCCGCCATCCCCGAAGCCCGGGCTGGAGCCGGGAGGCCATCGCCTCCTGGGCCGGTCTCTTCGACGCGGCCGACGCCAAAGCGCTGGCCGAGCGCCGCGCCCCGGAGCCCGCCGAGGTCTTGGGCCGCGCCCTCGACGCCGTCCGCGAGATCCTGGCCCGGCCCGGGGACGCCCCCGAGCTCAGGCCGGCCGTGGGCGCCTATACCCGCCTTGTGGCGGAGTTGGGCCGCTCCGGGGACATCGCCCGCCTGCTGCGCGAGCTCGACCTTTGGGAGGCGCTGGGGCGGGACCCGCGCCTCGACGGAGTGCTCTTCGCGACGCTCTACCAGCGCGCGCGCGAGGGCGCGGCGAACCCCGCGACGGCCGCGGCCGTCGTCGCGCGCCTGGCGGGCCTTCCCAAGGAGCTCCCCGAGTTCCAGCGCCTCGTCGATTTTGTCGCCTTTCTCGGCCAGGGCATGATCGGCCCGATCCTCGACGCCGTCCGGGACTGTCCGGACGCGGCCGTGCGCGCCAAGGCCTGCGCCCTCGTCGGCCAAGCCTGCCGCCGCGTCGGCGCCCGCCCCCTCATCGACCGCCTCGTCGAGCCGGACGCCGACGCCGCCCTGGGCATCCTGGCCGCGCTGGAGGAGGCGGGCGACCCCGCGAGCAGGCCCGCGATCGCCGGCCTGCTCGGGCATGGCCGCCGCGCGGTGCG
>DATLOS010000317.1:0-4466 GCA_035536155.1 Elusimicrobiota bacterium | reverse complement strand
GGCGGAGCCAGCCTGGAGCTTCTGGAAGGGAAGGTCCTTCCCGGGCTCGCGGCGCTGTCAAAAGTGGTATAATCGCCGAGATGTACAACTTCTTGATGACGGTGCACATCGGCGCGTGCCTGTTCCTGATCCTGGTGGTCCTCCTCCAGGCGGGACGCGGGGCGGGCCTGGCCGTGTTCGGCGGCGGCGGGGACGCGGTGTTCGCTTCCCCGTCGGGCTCGAGCTTCCTGAAGCAGCTCACGGCGGGCGTCGCGGTGACCTTCGCGGTCACCTCGCTGATGCTCACGCTCCTGCAGAGCCGCAGCGGCCTGCGCAGCGTCACCAGCCGGACGCCGGTCATGCCGGCCCCGGTCTCGAGCGCTCCGGCGGCTCCGGCTCAGCCGGCCAAGAAGTAACCGATTTTCGCGCGGGTGGCGGAACTGGCAGACGCGCACGTTTGAGGGGCGTGTGGGGAAACCCGTGGGGGTTCAAGTCCCCCCCCGCGCATAGTGTTAGAAGCGGCGGCAGAGGCCGCTAAGAAGCCCCGGAGCTCCGGCCCCGGGGCTTCGGCATTTTAGACTCAGTTGTCGTCCGAGCCCAGGCTCCGCCAGCTGGGCCGCAGGGGCGGCGGCTTCCACTCCGGCGGGCGCTGGCGCGAGTGGAGCGCCCGCCGGGCGGCCTCCAGCTCGCGGCGGTCGGAGGCCATCTTCGCCTTGAAGGCCTCGCAGGAGGCCGGCGAGACCTCGCAGACTCTCTTGAGGGAGCGGCGGTCGTTGGCCACGCGCTCGAGATCGTCGCGGTAGCGCGACTCCAGCGTCTCGCCGAAAGCCATGGCGGCGGGTCCGGCGGCGGGCGCGGGGTCGGCGGCGGGCGGCCGGTGGGCGCAGGCGGCGGCCAGGAGGCCGGCGAAGAGGAGAGGCCCGAAGCCTCCGGCGCGCATGCTCCAAGTGTACCCGGAATTCTCAGAATTGATAAGGTCTGCCTATGCCCGGGGGCGAGAAGCCGGTCCTTCTCTTCGACGGAGACTGCGGCTTCTGCCGGCGCTGGATCGAGCGCTGGCGCGCCCGGACCGGCGAGGCCGTCGTATACGAGGCCTCGCCCGAGGCGGGCGAGGCCGTCCGCCTGCGGGAGCCGGACGGCCGCGAGTCCGCGGGCGCCGAGGCGGTGTTCCGCGTCCTGACCCGGGCTCGGGGCTGGGCTTGGCTCCACTGGCTGTATCGGAACGCGCCGGGCTTCTCCGCGGCCTCCGAGGCGCTCTACCGCGCCGTCGCCCGCCGCCGCGTCCTCTTCTCCCGGATCGATCGCGCGCTCTGGGGGCCGTCGGCCGAGCCGCCCTCCTATCGGCTCTCGGCGGCCCTCTATGTCCGGGCCCTGGCTCTGGTCTATCTCGTGGCCTTCGTCTCGCTGGGCGTCCAGGTCGCGGGCCTCCTGGGCAAGGACGGCGTCCTGCCGGCCGAGGGCTTCCTCCAGGAGGTCGGCGCGGCCCTGGGGGCGCGGCGCCTGTGGCTGGCGCCCACGCTCCTGTGGCTGTGGAAGGGGGACTTGGCCCTGCGGGCGCTTTGCTGGGGCGGCGCGGCTCTCTCGGTCCTCCTTCTTCTCGGATTCGCCCCGTCCTATCTCCTGGCTCTCCTGTGGGCCTTTTATCTCTCGCTGACGACGGTCGGGCAGCTCTTCCTGGGCTACCAATGGGACAGCCTGCTCCTCGAGGCCGGCCTTCTCGCGGCGTTCGTTTATCCGCCGACCTTGCGGCCCCGCGAGCCGTCGCGCGCCTTTCTCTTCCTGACGCGCCTGCTCCTCTTCCGGCTCATGTTCGCCTCGGGCGCGGTGAAGCTCCTGAGCGGGGACTGGACCTGGCGCGAGCTCACCGCGCTGAGCTACCACTATATGACCCAGCCCCTGCCCGCCTGGACGGCGTGGTACGCGCACCAGCTGCCGCGCGCGGCGCAGAAGGCGAGCGCGCTCGCGATGTTCGCCGTCGAGCTCGCCGTCCCTTTCCTGATCTTCGCGCCGCGGCGCCCGCGCATGGCCGCGGGCGCGGCGATCGCGGGACTCATGCTGATCGTCGCCGCGACCGGAAACTACGGCTTTTTCAACCTGCTGGCCGTGGCTTTGTGCATCCCGCTCTTCGACGATGAGTCGCTGCGGCGTCTGGGCCTCAAGGCTCCTCGCCCGGGACCGAAACCGGGTCTCCTTGCCCGCCGCGCCGGGGCCGGCCTAGCCGCCGTCTTCGGCCTCCTCGGCGCGAGCGCCTTCCTGGGCGGGCTGGGCGTGCGGCCGCCCGAGCCTCTGTCGGCCCTCCTTTCCTCGCTGGAGGGGGCGCGGAGCTTCAATGCCTACGGCCTTTTCGCGGTGATGACGACCCGCCGTCCGGAGATCGTCCTCGAGGGCTCGCGGGACGGGCGGGAGTGGAAGGCCTACGAGTTCCCCTACAAGCCCGGCGATCCTTCCCGCCGGCCGTCCTTCGTGGCCCCGCACCAGCCCCGGCTCGACTGGCAGATGTGGTTCGCGGCCCTGGAGTCCTGCCAGGCCAATCCCTGGCTCCTGCAACTCCAAGCCCGGATCCTGCAGGGCCAGCCCGCGGTGCTCGGCTTGCTGGGCAAGAACCCGTTTCCCGAGGGGCCGCCGCGCTTCATGAGGACCCCGCTCTACGAGTACCGCTTCACGACGCCCGCGGAGCGGGCGGCGACGGGTGCTTGGTGGGCGCGCGAGCTCCGGGGCGCCTACTGCCCCAACGTCGCCCTGCGCTGAGCTATTTCTCCCGCAGGCGCTTGGCCAGCCAGGCGTGGGCGGCGTCCTTGCCGGCCAGGCCGAAGGCCAGGCCGAAGGCCAGGGAGAGCCCGAAGCCCATCGCCGCGATGATGATCTGCAGGGATTGCGAGAGGATGGTGGTGTCGATGCCCAGGCGCTGGAGCGCGATGATGCTCGAGAAGACCACGATGATGCCGTAGGCGAAGCGGCTCAGGAGCTCGGCCTCGCCGATCTTGTTGGCCTTCGCCGCGCTAAATACCACCTCGCCGGCGAAGTGGCTCAGGAACAGGCCGCCGCCCAGCACCAGCACGGAGGCGATGACCTTGGGCATGAAGAGCACGACCTGCTGGAGGAACTCCGAGACCACCGTGAGCTGGACCACGTTCGCCGCCGAGAGCAGGAAGGCGAGAAACACCAGCCAGTAGAGGAGAAATCCCAGGATCGCGGTCGGCGACTGGCCCAGGCCGAGCTTGAACAGTACGTGCGAGATGCCGATCTTCTGCGAGTAATTGTCCAGCTTGCCGACCGTCAGTATCCGCTCCAGCGCGCCGCGCAGGCCGCGGCCGATGAAGGAGCCCATCAAGAGCAGGATCAGGGCCACCAGGATCGAGGGAATGATGAGGATGGTCTGGGTGGTCAGGTCCTGGATGGGATTGAAGAGCATGTTCATGAGGCTGGGAAACGCGTTGGGCATGGTCTCTCCTTAAATGCGGCGTCCGGCGGCGATAGTCTAGCCCGCCGCCGGACGGCGTCAAGGGGTGATTTTATCCAGGAAGCGGCGCAGGGCCGCCAGGAAGGCTTCCGGCCAGGAGCCCGGCGGGCGGATGGGCTCGTTGTGGCGCATGCTCCGGTCGGAATAGACCAGGAGCTCCGAGCCCGCCGCGGCCGCGAAGGCGCGCAGGAGGTCGTGGTCGATGTAGCCGTCGGAGGCCGAGGCGACCGTGAGGCTGGGAACGGAGAGGAGCGGGGCGGCGGATCCGGCCGCCGCGGCGACGGCCTCGCGGGCCGCGGCCATCGCCGCGGAGACCTCGGGATAGGTGCTCATGGGCACGCGCGGGTTGCTGTACTCGTCGGCCAGGGGCTGGTCGGTGGTCCAGCGCGCGCCCGCGGCGGCGCGGCCCTTGAGCTTGCGGTCGAGCGGGGGCCCGAAGGAGAGGCCGGGCGAGAGGAGGAGGAGCCCCGCGGCGTCGCTTCCCATGCGCCGCGCCGCGCGGAAGGCGAGGTTCCCTCCCAAGGAGAAGCCGACCAGCACGACGCGCTCGCCGAGCTCCCGCGCGAAGGCCGCGGCCCGGTCCACGTCCTGGTCCCAGCGGGCCAAGGGGACGCCCTCCAAGGCCTCGGAGGTCGAGCCGTGGCCCGATAGAAGGGTCGAGACCACGTTGTGCCCCTGCTCGGCGAGGAGGCGGGCCAGCCGCTCCATCCCGGCGGGGGACTCGCCCAGGCCGTGGACCAGGACGAAGACGAGAGGAGTGCGCCTTCCCGCGGGGGACAAGACGGCGGGGAGCTTGGCCTCGGCGACGCCGGCGAGCCTGGCCGGCGCGCGGAACTCCGCCTCGAAGCGCGCCAGCGCCGGCGCCAGGGGCGGGTCCTCCGGCTGGGGAGCGGCCGCGCCCTCGAAGATCTTGGCCGCGAGACCATGCGCCTCCTCGGCGGGCATCGAGGCGATGCGCTCGAGCGGGACGTCGCGAAGGGCCTCGCCCGCCGCTTTCAGGAGGCGGCGCGGATCGGCCTGCGGACGC
>DATLOS010000316.1:0-2501 GCA_035536155.1 Elusimicrobiota bacterium | reverse complement strand
AGTCGAAGGGGATCTCGTCCACTTTCCGGCAGGTGCGCTCCACCTCCTGGTCGGAGTGCGCCAGGATGGCGCGGTCGATCAAGTTGCGCAGGCCGGTCTGGTAGTAGCTGTTCATGTAGGCGTAGCGCAGCACGTCGTCCGAGGGGCGGTTGGTGACGTCGACGTGGCGCTCCAGGACGACGCGGTCCTGGGTCAAGGTCCCGGTCTTGTCGGTGCAGAGCACGTCCATGGCGCCGAAGTTCTGGATCGAGTGCAGGCGCTTGACGATCACCTTCTTGCGCGACATGGCCAGGGCGCCCTTCGAGAGGTTCACCGTGACGATCATGGGCAGCATCTCGGGGGTCAGGCCGACGGCGACGGAGAGGCCGAAGAGGAGCGCCTCGCCCCAGTTGCCCTTGGTCAGGCCCACGATAAGGAACACGACCGAGACCATCACGATCATGAAGCGGACCATGAGCCAGGTGAAGCTGTCGATGCCGCGGTCGAAGCTGGTCTGGATCCGCTGCGCCGCGAGCTTCTGCGAGATCGCGCCGAAGTAGGTGCTGGTGCCGGTGTTCACCACGACGCCGCGCGCCGCGCCGCTCAAGGCGTTCGAGCCCTGGAAGCAGATGTTGGGGAGCTCCAACGCGCCCTTGCCCGCGCTCTCGCAGGGGCCCGCGGACTTCTCCACGGGCATGGACTCGCCGGTCAAGGCGGATTGGCTGACGAAGAAGTCCTTGGCCGAGATCAGGCGCAGGTCCGCGGGGATGATGGAGCCGGCGTTGAGGACGACGACGTCTCCGGGCACCAGGGCCGCCATGGGGAGCTCGACCTGCTTGCCGGCGCGCAGCACCGTGCAGCGGATCTTCACCATAGAAAGGAGGCGCTCCGCCGCCTTGTCCGAGCGGGCCTCCTGCACGTAGCCCAGGACCACGCTGAGAAGCAGCATGATCCCGACCATGATCGCGGCGCGCGGGTCGCCCAGGAGCAAAGAGACGGCGGCGATGGCCAGGAGCTGGAGGGCCAGCGGGTTCTTGAAGCGCTCGAGGATCTGCGCGGCGGCGCTGGGTTTGGGCACGCCGCCCGGCGTGTTGGGGCCGAACTCCTCCAGGCGGGAGGCGACCTCGGCCTCGTCCAAGCCGCGCTCGCCCGTCTCGAGGGCGGCGATCGCGGCCTCGACGGGCTGCGCGGCGCAGCGCAGGAGGCGGCTCTCGCCCTGCGCGGCGCGCGCGGCGCGCTCGGAGGCGGAGGAGGCTCCGGCGGCGGGCGTTTCCGCGGCGACGGTCACGAAAAGAATTTTACCTTATATCAGCTCCGAGATTTTTCGGAAGCGG
This sequence comes from Elusimicrobiota bacterium, assembly GCA_035536155.1. GTDB lineage: Bacteria > Elusimicrobiota > Elusimicrobia > UBA1565 > UBA1565 > DATLOS01. The sequence continues at coordinate 1,188 of DATLOS010000316.1, read as the reverse complement.
GGGGCGGGAGCCATTTCCCGCGCAGCTCCGCGGCGAGCGCGCGCCAGCGCGCCTGCTGCGCGGGAGAAAGCTCCCGCGCGATCTCCCCCTCGGTGCGGTCGAGCCGCGCCAGGACGCGCGGCCAGACCTCGAGCCGCAGCTGGTCGAGCTCCGAGGCCTGGCCCTCGAGTATGACGCGCACGCGCGCCTGTTGGGCGGCATCGAGGCTCAGGCGCCGGCCCAGCCAACGGGAGGCCCGCTCCACCCGGAGCTCCGGATTGCCGACCACCCGCAGGGCGGTCCGGCGCAGGGCGAACAGCGCCGCGCCCGCTCCGAACACGGAGCCGCACAGGAACACGAAGGCGAAGGCCAGGGCCCGACGGGCCCCGGCGCGGCGAGGCGGCGCAAGGGCGGGCGCGCCGCTCACAGCGGGCTCCACGCCGTGAAGTCGCGCGCCCAGTCGAAGCAGTTGCCGAGCATGGCCTGCCAGGAGTAGTAGCCGAGCATCGCGCTGGCCAGCGCCGCGCCCGCGGAAGCCCACGCCCACGCGGCCGGAAGCGGCGCCGGCTCCTCCTCCGCCTCGAGGCGCCGGAGCACCGCGGCGGCCACGTCCGGGCGCGGTCCGACGTCGCCGCGCGCCGCGGCGGCCCATCTCTCGAAGTCCTCGAAGCGAGTCATGCGAGTCTGCCTCCCGTCGCGCCGCGCTCCAGCGCCCTCTTGAGCTTGCCGCGCGCGCGCCACGCCTGCACCTTCACCATCGTCACGCTCCAGCCCGCCAGCTCGGCGATCTCCGCCTGCGAGCGGCCCTCCAGGTACATCAGCGTCAAGACCAGCCGGTCGCGCGGCGGCAGCGTCGCCAGCGCGCGGTGCACCACGTCTGCGGCCTCGGCCGCGTCCGTCGCCGGCTCCGCGAGGCGGCCGAGCGCCTCGTCGTCCAGGAGGACCGGCTCCCGCGCCTTGGCCTTCCAGAACGCGTAGCCGGTGCGGACGGCCACCTTGTGGAGCCAGTGGGCGAAGGGGGCCAGCTCGCGGTAGCTCTCGAGGCTGCGGTACGCGTTCACGAACACCTCCTGCACCAGGTCCGCGTGGGCGGCCGGGTCCCGGGTGAAGCGCCACATGCGCCGCGCGATCTCCCCTTGGTGGCGGCGGACGATGCGCCCGTAGGCGGCTCCGTCGCCGACGCGCGCGGCGCGCGCGTCGGCGTCGTCG
>DATLOS010000315.1:0-6835 GCA_035536155.1 Elusimicrobiota bacterium | reverse complement strand
GGCCAAATGGTGGACGCAGAGCGAGTTCGACAAGTTCATCGTGCGCAACGACCTCCTCGGCAAGACGGTCCAGCTCAAGGGCCAGCTCTTCACCGTGGTGGGCGTGCTCAAGAATCCCTTCCGGGACAAGGACCCGCGCTGGTTCACGCGCGAGTGGGTCCAGGTCTACGTGCCCCTGACCTCCGCCCAGCGCTACCTGGCCGGCTCCGGCGACTCCAGCCGCTCGAGCGAGGCCATCGAGCAGATCCAGATCGACAGCGGCTCGGAGGAGAGCTTCGCCGGCGCCAAGCGCCGCATCGAGGCGCTCCTCGACTCCCTCCACCGCGGCGAGAAGGACTACGAGCTCGAGGACTTCCGCGAGCAGATCCAGAACCAGCTGTCCGAGATGCGCAAGGAGGCCGTGGCCATCCTCACCGTGGGCATCATCGCGATCCTGGCGGGCGGCGTGGGCATCATGAACGTCACCTTGGCCACCATCTTCTCGCGCATCCGCGAGATCGGCATCCGCCGCGCCCTGGGCGCGACCCGCGGCGACATCCTGATCCAGTTCGTCACCGAGGCGGTCATGCTCGGCCTCCTCGGGGGCGCGGCCGGGACCTTGCTGGGCCTGGCCGGCCTGCGCTGGCTGGGCGAGGGCGACTTGGACAAGATCCGCGCCCTGCAGTGGTGGCACTTCCTCGCGACCTTGGGGATCGCCGGCGCCGCGGGCTTTCTCTTCTCCCTCTATCCGGCCTACCAGGCCTCGAAGCTCGACCCCGTGGAGGCCCTGCGCCATGAGTAGCCCCCTCCACCGTCCGCTCCTGGCGTGGTACGACAAGAGCCGGCGGCGCCTGCCGTGGCGGGAGGAGCCTTCCCCCTACCGCACCTGGATCTCGGAGATCATGCTCCAGCAGACCCAGGTCGCGACCGCGCTCCCGTACTACGAGCGCTTCCTCGCGCGCTTTCCCGACCCCGCGTCGCTCGCCCGCGCCCCCATAGAAGACGTGCTCGAGCGCTGGGCGGGCCTGGGCTACTACTCCCGAGCGCGCAACCTCCACGCGGCGGCCAAGGAGCTCGCGGCCGAGGGCGGCGGCGCCCTGCCCGACACGGTGGAGGGCCTGCGCGCCCTTCCCGGCATCGGCCCCTACACCGCCGCGGCGATCGCCTCGATCGCGTTCGGGCGAGCGGCCCCTCTGGTCGACGGCAACGTCGCGCGCGTCTTCGCGCGCCTCTTCCTCCTCGAGGAGCCGGCCAAGTCCCCCGCTCTCATGGCGGATGCGTGGGAGCTGGCCGGGCGGCACATGCACCCCAAGCGGCCGGGCGATTGGAACCAGGCGCTCATGGAGCTGGGCGCCTTGGTCTGCCTGCCCGCTCCCCAAGAGCCGGCCTGCGGCGCCTGCCCGCTGGCCGGCCTCTGCGCCGCCCGCAAGGCCGGGCGGCAGGCGGAGCTTCCCCGGGCCCCCGCCGTCCGCGCCCCGACCCCCTTAGCCTGGACCGCGCTCCGGGTGGAGCGCGCCGGCCGCCTGCTCCTGTGGCAGCGCTCGAAGGACGAGCGCTTCCTGCCCGGCCACTGGGCGCTGCCCGAGGCTCGCCATCAGCCGGGCGCCGCGGCCGGCGAGGTCGCGGCGCGGGTGCGCCACAGCATCATGCACTATCGAATCTCGCTCACGGTTCGGCGCGCGCGTTTTGCGGGTCGGGCGCCCGCGGCGGCGCGCTGGTGCTCCGACGAGGAAGCCCGCCGCCTCCTCGTCTCCTCCCTCTGGCGCAAGGCGTTGCGTTAGTGTCAAAATGGCTTCGCGGCACGAGCCTATTTTCGGAGGTCTCATGAAAAAATCGCTCCTTTCCATCGCCATCCTCGCCCTCGCTTTGCCGGCCCTGGCCCAGAAGAAGGCCTCGGACCCCATCGTCTCGGTCAACGGCGCTCCCATAACCCGGGGCGAGGCCCTGGAGCGGACTTTCCGCCTCCACGGCGTCGCGGTGCTCAACGACATGGTCGACGACCTCCTCCTCAAGCAGGCGGCGGCTGCCGCCGGCGTGAAGCCCGACGCGGCCGAGGCGGAGGCCCGCATGGCCCGCTTCCAGGCCCAGTTCCCCGACCCGAAAGTCATGGAGCAGCAGCTCGCCGCCCAGAACGCGAGCCTCAAGGACGTCCGCGCCCGCCTCGATCTCCAGCTCGTCAAGGAAGCCCTCCTCGCCAAGGAGAAGGGCCTCGGCGTCACCGACGCCGAGGTGCGCAAGTTCTTCGACGAGAACAAGGCCCGGCTGGGCTCGCCCGAGGCGGTCCGGCTGCGCATGATCCTGGTCCCCACCGAGAAGGACGCCGCCGAGGCCCTGGCCAAGGTCAAGGGCGGGACGGACTTCGCCGCCCTGGCCTCGCAGGTCTCGCTCGACGCCGACTCCAAGGCCAAGGGCGGGGACATGGGATTCGTCCCCCGCAACGTCCTCCAGGAGGGCCCCGCCTCCCAGCTCTTCGGCAAGAAGCCGGGCGAGCTCATCGGCCCCATGAAGGTCGAGGCCGGCTACGCCGTCTTCCGCGTCGAGGAGAACCGCGCCGCGAAGACGCCCGCGCTCAAGGAGGTCCAGAAGGACCTGCGCCGCGCGCTCCTCTCCGACAAGGTCGCCAAGGCCTGGCCCGCGTACGTCCAGGCCCTGCGCGGCAAGGCCAAGATCGAGACCTTCGAATAATGGACCCGCTGCAGCTCTTGATGGTCTGCGCCGGCATCGCGGTGCCGATCGCGGTCTATTTCTGGCGGGAAAGCCGCTACCAGAACCCGGCGGTGCGCTGGAAGCAGCTCGCCCCGGTCCTCGAGCTGAGCTATGAGGCGGATCCGCCGCGCGTCTCCGGCTCCTGGAAAGGCCGCGAGCTCGTGGTCGCCGCGCAGGAGGACGGGACGGCGGTCCTCAGCCTCCCCCTGCGCGCCGGCCGGGCCGTGCGGGTCGAGATCGGCCCCCGGGCCGACGTGGAGAAGGACGCCGGGATCATCGTCCCGGACCGCGTGCGCTTTCCCGGGCTGGCGGACGCCGCCTTCGAGAACCGCTTCATGGTCCGGGCGACTCCCGTCGAGCTCGGCGAGACGGCCACCGACGCCGCCTTCCGCCAGCGCCTCATGGCCATGCCGGACGTGCGCATCCTGGCCGGGGGCGACCGGCTCGACATGGTGTTCCCCCTTCCCACCGAGGCGCGCACCCTGCGCGACTGGATGGACATCGCCGCGTCGCTCGCCGACGCCGTCGACGGAAACTAGAGCCTAGTCGGACCGCCGGCCCTTTCGAAGCAGGCGCTGGCACTGCCGCACGCCCATCGCCACCCCGTAGCTCTTGGCCAGGTGACGCCTGAGGAGAGCGCCGGTCCAGCGCCCCCTCTGCAGGCCGGCCGCCCGCGGTCCCGCCTCGAGCTCTCTACCCAGCAGGGCCCGCTGCGCCGGGTTCAGGCTCGAGGGCCGCCCCGAGCGCGGGTGCTCCCAAAGCCCCGCGAAGCCCTCCTTCCGGTAGCGCCGCACCCAGTACTCCACCGTCCGCGGGCTCTTGCCCCACACCGCCGCCGCGTCGTAGCAGCTCATGCCGCGGCTGACGAACAGGATGCCGTGCAGACGGTGGTCGTAGCGCGACTCCTTCGAGCGCAGGATCTCCCTCCACACCATCCGCTCCCCCCCGTCTTGCCGCTGCAGCGAGAGTCGCTTCATTTTCGTTCCCTCCCGGGTGACTACGAGGACACCGGAGTATAGATGAAATATATTTTTTGCGCAAGCATTAATGTCGTTTAACGGAGAGACGGAAACAAATCCGTCACTCCCGAGGGCTAGGCTAGAGGCGATGGAGCTCGAGAAAGCGCGGCGCCTCGCGCGCGAGGCCTTGGCCGAGGGCGCGGTCGACGCCGGCCCCGCGACGGAGCGCCTCGCCGTCTGGGAAGAGGAGAAGCGGCGCCTGCAGGCCGAGCGCGAGACCGAGCGCTACGCCTGGGAGGCGGAGCGCGCCGCCCTGCGCGACTCCCTGCGCCGGCTCGAGGAGCGCATGGGCGAGGAGCGTCTGGCGGCCAAGCGCGACAGCGACGAGCTTCAGGCGGCTGCGCTGGCGCTTCAAGCCCAGCGCGAGGCGTGGCGGCTCGAGCGCGCGCAGGACGAGAAGGCGCTCGAGCTCCGGAAGGCCGCCTTGGCTCAGCGGGAGACGGAGCTGGGCGTGCGCCTGCGCGCCCTCGAGGTCGCGCACCAGGCCGAGCTGGCGAATTTAAGGAAGGAGCGCGACGCGCTCCTCGACCGCCTGCGCGCCTCGAAGTAAGCCCGGACTACTTCGGCGGCTGGGTGGGAGCCGGCGCCGGCGCCGCCGGCGCCGCGCCCGGGGCGATCTTCAAGAGATCCTGGATGGTCTGGCTCATCAGCGGCCAGTTGAGCGGCTTGCCCATGAGGCGCACGAACGGGTCCTTGGGCAGGAGGCCCGCCGCCTCGCGCAGGTCCATGCCGGTCAGGATGATGATCGGCGTGGCCCTCAGGAAGGGGCACTCGCGCATCGCCTTGACCGCGTCCGCGCCGCTGCCGAAGCCCGGCATCTGCATGTCGGAGACCACGAGGATGGGGCGCAGGGCCTCGGCCTGGATGTAGGCCTGCTTGGCGTCGTGGGCCGTCGTCACCGAGAAGCCCGCCGACTCGAGGCGCATGGAGACGAGGTTCGTCATGTTCACGTCGTCGTCGACGACCAGCACCCATTGTTTCATCCTTTTTCCCTCGCGGGCGATAGTGTAGGGAGTCGCCCCGGTCCTGTCAAGCGCCGGAGGACGGCGCCGGCCCGCGGCCCAGGAGGTGCTCGGTCACCTCGCGCAGCACCGGCATCTTGCAGGGCTTCTCGATGACGAAGCGCAGGTTCGGGAAGTCCTTGCCCATGACCTGCACCTGCGCCTGGGCGAGGTGCGCCCCCGTGAGGAGCACGACGGGGGTCGCCTTGGCCGGAGTGTCCTGCATCGCGCGCAGGACCTCCAGCCCGCTGACCTTGGGCAGCACCAAGTCGAGAAGCAGGATGTCCGGCGAGAGCTCCTGAAGGCTCTGGATCGCCTCCCGCCCGTCCTTGGCCCAGCGGATGTCGTCGTCGGGGCCCAGCCCCGCGCGCAGGAGCTGGAAGTAGTTCTCCTCGTCGTCCGCGATGAGGATCTTCTTGGCCGGGGCCTTGGCCGCCGGCGCGCGGGCCGGGCTCAGGACCGGGATCGGGGGCAGCTCGGGCATCGGCGCCGGCTCCGGCGCCGCCAAGTCGCCCAGCGCGGGAGCCGGGGCCTGGGCGCCGCCGGGCGGGGCGGCGCCCATGAGCTCCTCGACCGTCTTCTTCATGAGGGGCCAGTTGAGGGGCTTCGAGAGCACCCGCAGGAGCGGGTCCTGGGCGGCCAAGGGCTCCAGCTCCTTCGTCTCCATCCCCGTGAACAGGATGACCGGCGTGGCCTTGAGGAGGGCGTGGGCGCGCATGGCCCGCACCGCGTCCGGCCCGTTGCCGTAGCCGGGCATGTTCACGTCCATGATCACCAGCTTGGGCCGCAGGCTCTCGGCCTGGATCGCGGCTTGGGCGGCGTCGCTGGCCGTGGTGACGGAGTAGCCCTCCATCTCCAGGCGGCCGGACAGGAGGGCCAGGATGCTCGGCTCGTCGTCGACGAGGAGGATCCAGCCCGGCATCAGGCGGCTTTGCGCCAGTACTCGCGGCCCTCGGGCGGCAGGGTGTAGACCGGGTCGTAGTACTCGTAGCGGCGGGTCAGCGCCTGCGGGTCCTCGGACTCGATGCCGGTGCGGTAGTTCTTGGTCCAGTAGCTGATGCCCCGGACGCGGTCGTAGTCCGCGATCTGATGGACCCAGCGCTTGCCCACGAAAGGCACGTCGCAGACGATGCGGGGCGTGGCGAAGCCGGGCATGTAGCCCATGATGTCGTGCTGGAGCTTCTGCGCCTCGTGCACCGCCACGCGCCAGTGCTCCGAGTTCGGGATGATGTCGCACATGTAGAAGTAGTAGGGCATGATCTTGGCGTGGTCGAGCAAGGTGAAGCAGAGCTCGAGGAGGTCCTTCGACGTGGCGTTGACCCCGCGCATGAGCACGCCCTGGTTGCGCACGTCCCGAAAGCCCATATCGAGGAGCTTGCGCACGGCCTTGGCCACGAGAGGCGTGGCCTGGCGCGCGTTGTTGACGTGGGTGTGCAGCGCCAGGTCCACACCTCGCTCCAGGGACTTCTTGGCCAGGCGCTCGAGGCCCGCGAGCACCTCGTCCTGCAGGAAGTGCTGGGGGATGCCCATGAGGCCCTTCGAGGCCAGGCGGATGTCCCGGATATTGGGGATGTCCATCAAGGCGCTCACGAAGGGCTCGAGCTGCTGGATCGGGAGGTTCGCGATGTCTCCCCCCGAGACCACCACGTCGCGGATCGAGGGCGTCTTGCGCAGGTAGCCGAGCATGAGCTCGTAGCGCTCCTTCGGCGGGATGCTAAATCCCACCTTCTGCACCTGCGGGACGTTGTTGCCGACCAAGTCCATGCGGGTGCAGTGGCCGCAGTACTGGGGGCAAGTCGAGAGCATCTCGGCCAGGACCTTGGTCGGGTAGCGGTGGGTGAGGCCTTCCACCGCCCACATGTCCGCCTCGTGCAGGCTGTCGCGGGAGGCCTTGGGGTGGTTGGGCCACTCCGTGTGGCGCTCGGAGAAGGCCGGGAGCATGTAGCGGCGGACCGGGTCGTTGCGCAGGTCCGTCTCGTCCATGGTGTTGAGCATCTGGGGCGGGACCAGGATGGACATGGTCGCCTTCTCGCGCTGGTCCTTCTCGATGTCCGCGGCCAGCTCGTCCGAGAGGAAGTGCCCGAAGACCGCCTTGAGCTCCTTCAAGTTCTTGACCGAGCTGCGCCGCTG
>DATLOS010000314.1:0-3994 GCA_035536155.1 Elusimicrobiota bacterium | reverse complement strand
CACCCGGGTCTTGTAGAAGCCGTCCTCGCGCTTCTCCGAGAGCACCTCGTAGCGGCGCACGAAGCCCTCCACTTTTCCCAGGATGTTCTCGTCGACCTCCGCGGCTTGGGACACGCGGGTCTTGCCGGAGATGAAGACGCCGACGACCTGCTCCACGGCCTTCTTCTGGGCCTCGAGAAGCGAGCGGCGCTTGAGCGCCAGCAAGTCGTCGCTGCCGAGCGGCGTCCAGCCCTCGGCGTCGACCACCTCGCCCTCCGGCCTGAAGCCGGGCTTGAGGCGCCCGGTCGCGCACGCGCCCAGCGCGACCGCCAGGACGGCGGCGATCGCGCTGGGGCGGCGCGGCAGCCCGCTCACTTAAACTTCACCGCCATCATCTGCTCGAGGCGCTTCTTGGGCAGGCGCATGGTGACCACGGCGCCGTGGTCCGAGGTGAACTCGGTCTTGAGGATCTCCGCGCCCCGGATGACCTCCTTGAGCCGCGCCTCGAGCGTGGAGTCCTTCTCCAACGCGCGCTCCACCGTGACGCCGCCCTCGATCTCGACGCCCTTGACCATCGAGAGCATCTCGTACTGGGCCTTCACGATGGCCGCGTCCCGAGCCAGGGCCTTGCGCTGCGTCTCGGTGGGCAGCGTCGGATCCGACGCTCCGATGCCGATGGCCTCGACGTAGGAGCTGGCGACGGGCTGCTGATCGATGACGCCCTTGACCTGCCCCTTCGAGTCGACCTTGTGGTCCACTCCCGCGCACGCCGCGAGCGCGACCGCGGCCAAGATGATGGTTGCTTTTTTCATGATGTGATGCCTCCTCACGACTTGATTCCCTCCGTCAGCGCGGCGGCCTGCGCCGCTACCTCGAAGAAAAATTTGGAGCCCTTGCCCGGGGAGGACTCGACCCAGAGGCGGCCTTCGTGCTTGTCGATGACGGATTTGCAGATGGCGAGCCCCAGACCGGTGCCCGGGGCCTTGATCATGCTCCGGTTATTGGCCCGGTAGAATTTATCAAAAATCCTGGGCTGATCCTCGGAGGGGATGCCCACGCCGCTGTCCGAGACCTCGACCCGCGCCCAGCCGTGGTCCTGCGCCACCGACACGGTCACCTTGCCCCCGTCCGGCGTGAATTTGAGAGCGTTGGACACCAGGTTGTCGAAGACGTGGCCGAGCCATTGCGCGTCGCCGTCCACGACGGCCTCGGGAAGGGGCTGGCGCAGCTCGAGGCGCACCTTCTTCTGCTCCGCTGCCCAGGCGTGGCCCTCGACGCAGCGCCGGGCCAGCTCGTCGAGGCGGAGCGGCGCGCGCTCGAACTTCACCCCGCCCTCCAGGCGCGAGATGTCGAGGATGTCGGACACCAGGAGGCCGAGGCGCTCGGCGGCGTCGCGCACGATGGTCAGGAAGCGCCGCTGGCTCTCGCTGATCGGCCCCGCCTGCTCGTCGAGGAGAATGGAGAGGAAGCCCTTGATCGAGGTCAGGGGCGTCTTGAACTCGTGGCTGACGGTGGAGACGAACTCGTCCTTCAGGGTGGTCAGGCGCGCCATCTCCAGGCTCATGTCGGCGAGCTTTTGAGACATCATCGCGCCCTCGACCAGCACGGCCGCCTCCTCGGCGATCAGGGCCACCAGCCGCAGATGCTCCTCGGTGAAGAAGTCGCGCCGGCGGCTGCCCACGCGCAGGACGCCGAGCTTGCGGCCTTCGACGGTCAGCGGCGCGACGAGCAGCGAGTGCAGCTTCCAGCGGCGGGCGTAGGCGCCGAGCACGCGCGGGTCCGCCTGGGCGTCCCCGGTGAAAAAGGGCTTGGCCTCGAGGAACACCCGCACGGAGGAGGAGGCCTCGTTCGAGAGCGGGATGCGGGAGCCCGGGCCCTCTTCGTCGCTGGCGCCGTAGGCTCCCGGCTGGATGACGAGCTCCCCCGCCGCCTCGTCGAGCAGGAGGAAGGCGCACACGTCCGCCTCGAGGGACTTCGCCACCATGGAGACGATGGCGGCGAGGATGCCCGGCTGGCCGGGGTGCTCGCTGATGACGTCGGTGACCTCCTTCAAGGTCTTGAACTCCTGCTCGCGCTGAGAGAGGCGCCGGTCGGCCTCGGCCAGGCGGCGGCGGGCATCGGAGAGCTCCTCCTCGCGCGCCGCCGCGCGCCGCCGGCCGAGCAAAAAGCCCGCGGCGCCCGCGACGAGGGCCGCGATGACGGCGATCACGCCGCCTCCGGGAGCATGTCGAGATAAGCGCGCACGTAGACGGCGGGAGAGGCCGCGGCGGGGTGCGGCACGAAGCTGGTCCGGACACCGAGGCCCTCGGTGAGCCCCTCCAAGGCCGCGCGCACGTCCTCTCCGCCCTCCGCCAGGCCGCCGGAGGCCGGCGCCAGGACCAGCGCCGCGCGCGGGGCGGCGCGCTGGCACTGCTCCGCGATCCAGAAAGGCACGCCGTACGCCTCGCCCGGATCGTACGCCATGCGCGCCGTCCGCTTCCAGGAGAAAGGCCAGCCTCGCTCCCGGGCGGCGCGGCGCAGGCGCACCCAGGTCCAGTCCGCCCGCGCCTCCTCGCCCGAGGGAAAAAACAGCGCGGTCGGCTCGCCGTCGCCGGGGTCCGGCTCGCCGCCGGCGGCCTTGACGGCGTCGTCCTCCGGGATCGCGCCGGCCGAGGACGCCGCCAGCTCCGCGAGCAGGTCGCGCAGGGAGGCGGGCTTGCCCAGGCGGCCGGACAGCGCCTTCAGGCGCCGCAGGCGGCGCACGCCGACCGAAGCCGGGGCGAACACGTCCCCGGCGCGGCTCCACCAATCCGCTTCGTTCGTCTCCTGGGCCGAGAACCCGGCCCCGCGCAGCGACGCCTGCAGGAGCTCCTTGAGGTCCTCGCCGGAGGGCAGGCGGAGCTCGACGGCCTGCCCCGAGGCGAGGCGCAGGCCCAGCGCCTCCTCGAACGCGCCCATGAGGCGGGCGGGATACGCCGAGGCGAGGACCATCTGCCGGCCCTCCTTTAGAAATCCCTGGAACAGCGCCGCGATAGCCTCCCGGTTCTCCTCGGACAGGCCGGTGAGGTGAAAGTCGTCCAAGACCAGCGACTGCGCCTTGGCGGCCGCCTCCTCGAGCTCGCGGATGCGGCCGGCGCGCTGCAGGCGGTTCACGGCGACGACCAGGCGCGGACCGGTGGTCAAGAAGACCTGGCCGGACTCGCCCAGCTTTCGCGCCAAGGCGTGCAGCAGATGGCTCTTGCCGGAGCCGATCCCCCCCGATACGAACCAAGGGTTGTAGAGGCCCCCGGGGTTCGAGGCGATGGACAGCGCTCCGGCGTGCGCGAAGCGGTTATGGGCGCCGACCAGCAGGCCCTCGAAGTCCTTGGTCGGGTCGGGCTCGAGCCGCGCCCCATACAGGGGAAGCGAGTCGAGGGCCCGCGAGGGCGCCGCTGCGATGGGCGGCGGCGGTGGCGCGGTAGCGCCACCGTCCTGACGCCCATTTGGAATCGCGTTGGGCGTCACGGGCGGCGCGGCGGGTTCCGGCGCGGCCGGGGCCGGCACGGGATCGGGCGCCTTCGGCTCCTCGGCTTTCGGCGCGGGCGACCCCAGGAGCGATGCAAGATCGGATGCGGCCGCGGGCGGCGCGGCGGGCGCCGGTGCCGGCGCCGGATTCGAGGGCGCCCCATTTTTTGGCGCGCCGCCGCTGAATCCGAATATCTCGTCGAGGCTGCCGGAGGCCTGCGCCGGGCCCGTGGAGGCGGCCGCCGGCTTCGGCGTCTCGCCGGGGGGCTGGCTCGGAGCCTCGGCCGGGGCCTCGCCGGGGCACACGGATCCCAGCGCCGCCTCGAGGCGCGCGAGCTCGTCGGCCCCGGCGCCGTGGATATAGAGGCTCAGGTTGTACTCGCGGGACTTCTCGCGGCGCGGGCGGCCGCACATCCCGCCGAACGAGCGCAGCAGGCGGCTCACGTCCTCCATGCTCCCCTGGAGGCGCAATCTGCGCCGCTGCGGGTCGTCCCGCGTCGAAGCCTTCTCTATACGCCAGCGCCGCAGCATG
>DATLOS010000313.1:0-2826 GCA_035536155.1 Elusimicrobiota bacterium | reverse complement strand
GTTGGTCAGGAAGCGCAGCGCCACCAAGGTCGCGACGAAAGCGAGCCAGAGGGCCACGCCGCCCAGCACGGGGGTCGGCGTCTTGTGCGTCTTCACCGGGCTCGAGGGGAAGTCGTACCAGCGCAGGCGGATGGCGAGGTCGCGGACGATCGGGGTGAGCGCGCCGCTCAAGCCCGCGGCGACGACCACGGCGAAGACGTAGAGATCGAAGGCGTTCATCCCTTGATCGCGTAGAGGGCGCAGCGCCCGGGCGACTGATAGAGGATGCTGGTCCAGCCGTTCTCCAGCTCGCCCCAGCGCTCGCCGCCCTCGCGGGTGAAGTGGAAGATGCCGTAGCCCTCGAGCCGGCGCGCCTCGCGCGGGACCACGAGCATGTGGGTGAAGCCCCCGTCGCGGCGCAGGCGCTTGACGAAGTCCTCGGTCGAGGAGGCGTCGTTGGCCATGCGCACGAACTCGTTGGGCGCCATCACCGTCGTGGCCGCGTGGCGCCGGCCGAGGTAGTAGCCGCGCTGCTCGCCGACGACGAGGACCTTGGCCTCGGGCGGAAGGGAGTCGCGGACCTGGCGCGCGCAGGGGTAGTAGTCGAGAAGCCGCGAGAGGAACTGCGGACGGGTCTCGCCTCCGGTGAGCACCGCGAGGTCGTTGGTCACCGAGTGCGCGAAGAGGAAGAGGCCGAGGTTCCCCGCGACCGCGAGGGCCACGCCCGCGGCGCCCAGGACGCGCGCGCGCGGCGAGGCCCGCTCCCAGACCCGCAGCAGGCCGTGCGCGCAAAGCAGGGACCAGATCGGCGTCAAGACGACCAGGAAGCGCAGGACCACGCCGGTCGAGTACCAGATCGCCCAGTGGGCGACGCAGTAGGCGGCGGCCCAGCGCAGGTGGCGGTTGCGCCACGCCGCCCAGAGCGCGGCCGGGGCCGCGGCGACCGAGAGCGCCCAGCCCAGGTCGCCCAGCGCGTCGGCGCCGCCGCCGAAGCGCACCGAGCCCGAGGCCACGAGCAGGGGAAAGCGCAGGAGATCGGCCACGATCTCGCCCTTGTGGAGCCCGTACTCGGTGAGGATCTCGAAGTAGCGCTGCGCGCTCTGCGAGGTCCAGCCCACGCCGCGGAGCTGGAAGCGGTCATAGAGGAACGGGAAGACCGGGTCGCCGACCACGATCCAGTTCTTGATCAGCCACGGCGCGCCGGCCGCCGCGGCGACGGCGGCGAAGAGGGCGGCGTCCTTGAGCCGCTCCCGGGCGTCCAGGCGCGCCTCTCCGCGCGCGAAGCGGGCGCGCAGCCAGCGCCCCGCGAGGAAGAGGGCGAGGAGCGCCGGCGTGATCCCCGCGTAGTACTTCGTCCCGACCCCGAGGCCCGCGAAGAGGGCCGAGAGCGCCAGCCAGCCGCGCGGCGAGTCTTCGGGCCGCGCGCGCTCGTGCCAGCGCAGGAAGGAAAGGACCGCCGCCGTCACCCAGAGCATCACCACGCACTCCACGTACGCCGTCGAGGCGAGGAGCATCACCGCCGTGTGCGTCGCGACCATGATGCAGGCGCCCAGGGCCGCGGCCATGGGCACCTCGCGCTTGCCCAGCTCGAAGACCCACCACACGCTCAGGAACGCCGCCGACCAGGTGAACATCTGCGCCAAGGTGTCCGAGCCGAGCAGCAGCGCCAGCGCGTAGAGCATCTCCGCGTTCTGGGGGAAGTGGGTAAACAGCAGGTGGTCGACGCGCACCAGCCGCCCCTCGCGGACGTAGGCCTCGGCCAGCGGCAAGTGGTAGACCAAGGCGTCGTACTGGTGCGGCGGCACGCAGGTCATCCAGAGCGTGGCGCCCAGCGCCGCGAGCAGCCCGGCCGCGGCCCAGGGCCGGTCCCGCAGGAGGTTCCGGTTCGCGCCCAAGGAGCGGACCACGTCGCCCATCTCGGTCCAGCCGACCACCCAGAAGGCGCCCAGGAGGGCCACCACGGTCCAGACCTTGAGCCCGCCCGCGGCGGCCAGCAGGAAAATCCCCTGGCTCAAGGCGCCCAGGCCCAGCGTCACGCCGAGCAGGGTCTTCTCCGATTCGCTCAGGTCCCGGACGCGGAAGGCGCGCAGGGCGATGCGGCCCGTGCCCGCGGCCGTGAGCAGGACGAGGGCGAGGAGCGCCAGCGCCACCGCGCCCGGAAACGCCGCGCCGCCGAAGGAGTCGACGAAGACCTTGAGGGAGAAGGCGGCGAGCAGGGCGGCGTAGACGCCGGGCAGGCGCTCGCTCATTTCTTCGGCGAGAAGAGCGGGTCCTCCCACAGGCCCCACTGCACCGGGAGGACCCGGGCCATGACCGCCAGCGTGGAGAGTCCGTAGACGACGCTGCGGCGGAAGTTGATCGAGGAGGCCTCCTCGAAGTAGCGCGCGGCCACGGGGATGTCGCCGATCTTGAAGCCCATCGCCGCGGCCTGGTGCAGGAACTGCTGGTCGAAGACGAAGTCGTCGGAGTTGAGCTCCCAGGGCACGGTCTCGAGGAGCTTGCGCGAGTAGGCGCGCAGGCCCGAGTGCCACTCGCCCAGGTTCTGCCCGGTCCAGAAGTTCTCGAACACCGTGAGGAGGCGGTTGAAGACGTACTTGTAGCGCGGCATCCCTCCGGCCAGGGCCTCCCAGCGGGTGCGGATGCGGTTGCCCAACACCATGTCGCAGACCCCGGCCTGGATCAGGCCCACGAGGTGGGGCGTGAGGCGCGCGTCGTACTGGTAGTCGGGGTGGACCATGACCACGACGTCCGCGCCCTTCTTGAGCGCCTCGGTGTAGCAGGTCTTCTGGTTGCCGCCGTAGCCCTTGTTGGTCTTGTGCCGGATGACGGTCAAGCCGAGCTTGGTCG
>DATLOS010000312.1:0-2849 GCA_035536155.1 Elusimicrobiota bacterium | reverse complement strand
CCGGCGGCTACAAGCAGGAGCTCTCCCTGGCCGCGGCCATGCTCCACGATCCGGAGATCGTCTTCCTCGACGAGCCCACCGCCGGCGTCTCCCCCGCCGCCCGCGCGCGCTTCTGGGGGCTGATCCGGCGCATCGCCGGCTCGGGCAAGACCGTCTTCGTCACCACCCACTACATGGATGAGGCCGAGCAGTGCGGGCGCGTCGCCTTGATGCACGCGGGCCGCCTCATCGCCCTGGATTCGCCCGCCGCCCTCAAGGGCTCGGCCTTCCCCGAGCCCTTGGTCGAGCTCCACGCCGAGGAGGGCGCCCCGGCGGACTGGCTGGAGCGCCTGCGCGCGGACGGGAGCGTCTTCGGCCTCGGCCCCTACGGCAACCGCTGGCACGCGAGCGTGAAGGACGAGGCCGGCTTCGAGAGGCTGCGCGCCGCGCTCGGACCCAAGGTCGAGTCGCGAAAGATCCCGCCGTCCTTGGAGGACGTCTTCATCCGCCTGGTGGAAGGAGCGCGCTCATGAGGAAGCTCCTCCACGGCCGCTTCGACCCCAACCGCGCGCTCTCTATCGCGCGCAAGGAGGCGCGCCACGTCCGGCGGGACCCCTTCACCTTGGCGGTGGCCCTGGGCCTGCCCTTGATGCTCGTCCTCTTCTTCGGCTTCGCCATCAACTTGGACGTCAAGGACGTCGATCTCCTGGTGGCCGACGGCGACCGCAGCCGGGTCTCGCGCCAGCTCATCGAGTCGCTCTCGGGCTCCGGCTACTTCCACGTGCGCCGGGCGCCGTCCGCGGGCGAGGCCGCCGCCGCGCTGGGCGACGAGCGGGCCAAGGCCGCGCTCATCGTCGAGCCCGGCTTCGGCCGCGACCTGCGCGCCGGCAAGCTCGCCCCGGTCCAGGTCCTCCTCGACGGCGCCGACAACCAGAGCGCGGGGATCGTGGCCTCCTACCTCGCGTCGGCCGAGGGCATGGCCCGCTCGCGCCTGAGCGAGCAGCCGGTGCCGCCCGCGCGCATCGAGCCGCGCTTCCTGTTCAACCCCGAGCTCGACTCCCACTGGTTCATCGTCCCGGGCATCTTCGTGATCGTGGTCGGCCTGATCTCGACCTTGCTCACCGCCTTGACCGTCGCCCGGGAGTGGGAGAGCGGCTCGATGGAGCTCCTCCTCTCCACGCCGGTCCGGCCGGGCGAGATCATCGCGGGAAAGCTCTTGCCCTACATGGGCCTGTGCTTCGTGGGCGTCCTCCTCGTCTACGTCCTGGCGCGGACCGTCTTCGGCGTCCCCTTCGTGGGAAGCCACGCGGTCTTCTTCCTGGCGACCCTCCTATTTCTCGGGGCCACGATGGCCCAAGGCCTGGTCATCTCGGTCACCACGCGCCAGCAGCAGCTGGCCTTCCAGGCGGCCATGAACACGGGGATGCT
Source organism: Elusimicrobiota bacterium (assembly GCA_035536155.1). Classification (GTDB taxonomy): domain Bacteria; phylum Elusimicrobiota; class Elusimicrobia; order UBA1565; family UBA1565; genus DATLOS01. Next base: position 1,442 of record DATLOS010000312.1, on the reverse strand, counting down.
GCCCATCCAGCTCCTGTCCGGCTTCATCTTCCCCATCGAGAACATGCCGCGCCTCTTCCAGCTCCTCACGACCTTGCTCCCCGCGCGCTGGTACATGACGCTGACGCGCAGCCTCTTCCTGCGCGGCCCGAGCCTCGCCATGATGTCGGGCCCTCTCCTCGCCCTGGCGGCGCTCTCCGCCCTGTTCGTCCTCGTCTCGCTTCGCAAGTTCAAGACGGACCTCGAGCCATGATGAACCCGACTTTGGCCGGCTTCGTGAAGAAGGAGCTCTCCCAGGCCCTGCGCGACCCGAGGATGCGGGCGATGCTCTTCATCATGCCCATCATCCAGCTCGTGGTCTTCGGAGTCGCCATCTCGAGCGAGGTGCGCAACGTGCGCTTGGCCGTGCGCGCCCGCCCGGACGACGCCTTCACCCGGCGCCTGGCCCAGCGCTTCTACGCGGAGAACTGGTTCATCCCGGCCCCCGGCTGCCGCCAGGAGGCCTTCGACGCGGTCCGCTCGGGCTGCGCGGAGGCGGCCCTGGTCGCCCCCGCCGAGGGCGCCGAGACGGCCATGGCCCGGGGCCAGGCGGGCTACCAGCTCCTCATCGACGCCTCGAACGCCGTCCGCGCCCGCGGCATCGAGGGCTACGCGCGCCAGGTCCTGGCCGAGCACCTGCGCTCCGAGGGCCTGGCCCCCGCGCGCTCGGGCTTGGCGTTCTCCGTGCGCACCCTCTACAATCCCGAGGACGACACCGCCATCTACATGATCCCGGGCACCCTGTGCCTGATGCTCTGCCTCGTCACCGTCATCCTCACCAGCATGTCCATGGCCCGGGAGCGGGAGATGGGCACCCTCGAGACCTTGCTCGCCGCGCCCGTGGCGCCTTGGGAGGTGCTCCTCGGCAAGACCGTCCCCTACGCCCTCCTCGGCATGGTCGATCTCCCCCTGGTCCTTCTCGTCGCGCATCTCTTGGGGGTGCCGATCCGCGGGCCGCTCTGGCTGATCACGCTGAGCACCGCGGTGTTCGTGTGCGCCACGGTCTCCTGCGGGTTCCTCGTGTCCTCCTACTCGGGCAGCCAGCAGCAGGCGATGCTGGGCGGCTTCCTCTTCATGTTCCCCTCGATCCAGCTCTCCGGCGTCATCTATCCGGTCGAGAACATGCCCGCGCCCATCGCGGCCGTGGCGCGGCTCAACCCCTTGCGCTACTTCGTGGTCATCATCCGGCACCTGCTCCTCAAGGGCGCGGATCTCGGCGCCCTGCTGCCCAACATCGCCGCCATGGCCGCCATCGGCGCGGTCGCCATGTTCTGGGCGGCGCGGCGCTTCCGCGAGACGCTGAACTGACGCGGGCGCGCTCTTGCGCCCGGGCCCCTGGACCGGCTACACTCCACCCGTGCGGACGCCGACGGCCCGTTTCGCCGCAGCGCTTCTCCTTCCGCTTCTGCTCGCCGCATCCGCCC
>DATLOS010000311.1:0-2054 GCA_035536155.1 Elusimicrobiota bacterium | reverse complement strand
GGCGTCGGGCACGGCCTTCCCGTCCTCCTCGAACTCCCCGCCGCCGTCGAGGTGCTCGACGTACCGCGAGTACGTCTCGGGCCGCCATGAGGCGGCCCGGAGGCTCCGCAGCAGCGCCTGGAGGCGGGCCTCGAGGGCCGGCCGGGGCATCGGGAAGGGCGCGGGCGCGGGGCCGAGGATCGCTCGCGCCTCGCTGTGGCCGGCGCCGAGGAGGCGCTGCAGGGCGAAGCCGGCGCCGCGCGCGTGCAGGGTGGCGACCAGCCGCCGCTGGCTTTCGGTCCAGACGCGGCGCTCGCGGAGAGGGCGGAGGTCGTCCCGGAAGACGCGGAGGGGGACCTCCAGGTACCCTTGGAGGTCGGCTCGGAAGGCCTGGTACTGCGGGATCATGCTCGGCTCTCCCGCGATCCTCAAAAAGGCGCTAGCCCAGCTCGGCGAGCAGCGCGTCGACCAGCTCGGCCTCGCAGGCGAGCTCGGCTGCGCCCCCGGGCGAGAGCTCGGCGGGCCTGGCGGGCCCAGCGGGCCCGGCGGGCGGGAGCTTGGCGGGCCCGCCGGGCGGGGCTCCGCCCGGTCCAGCGCCCCCGGCCTCGCCGAGCTCAGCAAGGCCAAGCAGCGTCCGGACCTGGGCCTCGGCCAGCGCCCCCGGGGCTTTCCGCCAGGCGGCGAGCACCTCCTCGGCGCACGCGCGCCCCCCCTCGATGCCGGCGCCGAGAGCCGCCGCGATCTCGGGGGCCGAAGCGGCGGTCATCCGGCCGCCGCAGACCTGCAGAGTGAACGCCGCCCGCAGCAGGTCCGACGCGTCAGGGCGGTCGTACGCCAGCCCGTGGAAGTTTTTGCGGGGTTTCGGCCACCAGGCTTCGGAGGCGGCAGGGTCCCGCACCGCGTTGTAGTAAGCGACGCGGTACAGCGCGACGCCGCGCGGGAGGACCAGGGTCACGGTCACGCAGGGGTTCGGGTTCGTGGGTCGGAGGACCCGGCCGAGGACCTGGCTGAAGCGCCCCGCGTTGACCCAGTCGGGCCTGACCACGACCGCGTGGGAGGCGCAGATGTTCACCGCCTCCGACTGCGCGAGCCGGATGAACAGGACCGAGCGGACGCCCCGCTCGAACGCCAGGATCTTCGAGACCGCCCGGGCGAAGGGCACGACCGTCCAGTTGCCGGCGCGGAGGCGCGGCCCGAGGCCGGCCGCGAGGTGGTCGCCCGCCTTGCCGTCGGGCAGGAAGACGGCGACCTGGGCCCGCCGGAGCGGCGCGAGCGCCTCGACGACCGCGCCGAGGTACGCCGCGGCGTTCTGGGCGACCAGCGCCGGCCTCTCGCAGGGCCGGGCGAAAGCCACGGCCTCGCGCTCGCCGCAGGGCGCGACCAGCGCGTAGCGCAGCTCGAGCGCAGGGCACCGGCCGCCGAGCCACTCGGCGCCGGCACCGCCGATCTCGCGGTCGGCCCTGAGGCCCTCGGGGACGCAGACGCGGTTCGCCGAGAGGAGGAGCGCCCAGCGCCGGCCCACGAGCTGCTCGAGGAGCCGGGCCGGCGCCGTGTGCGCCTCGTCCACGATGAACCGGTTCGCCCAGCCGAGGACGCGCTCGACCATGGCCCGGCGCGGGGCGGTCGGCCAGGTCGTGACCACGAGCGCCGGCTCCGCGGGCGTCCCCTGCACGTCGGGGAACCGCTTTTTGTGCGCCGGGAACATCGAGTGGGGGACAAGCGCGCCACCGGCGCGCTCGAACACGTCGGCGCCGAGGACCTTGGCGATCTCGAACCGCCAGGTGCAGAGCGCCTTGGGGGGGACGAACACGGCCCAGCGGAGGCCGGGCGCCGCCCGGCCCTGCGGCGAGAAAACGACCGCAAGCGCGGTCGCCGTCTTCCCGAAGCCCGGGGGCGCGCGGAGGACGCAGGTCGAGCCCTCGGTCCCCGCGCGCGCCCTCTCGGCCAGGAAGCGCTGGGCCGGGCTCAGGACGAGGGGGCCCAGCGCCAGCCGGGGCCCGTACAGCGCGCAAGCGACCCCGAGCGCCTGGCGGCTGCAGCCGGCGAGGCGCCCGGCCTCGGCCGGTCCGCGGAAC
>DATLOS010000310.1:0-4816 GCA_035536155.1 Elusimicrobiota bacterium | reverse complement strand
GCACCGGATCCCAGGGCAACGGCGGACCGCAACTCGCGGGCGGAAACGGCGGAAACGGGAGCACCGGCTCGCAGGGCAACGGCGGTCCCCAGCTAGCCGGCGGAAACGGCGGAAACGGAAACACCGGCTCCCAGGCCAACGGCGGACCGCAACTCGCGGGCGGAAACGGCGGAAACGGGAGCACCGGCTCTCAGGGCAACGGCGGGCCGCAGCTCGCCGGCGGAAGCGGCGGAAGCGGGGACACCGGCTCCCAAGGCAACGGAGGACCGCAGCTCGCCGGCGGGAGCGGCGGAAGCGGGAGCACGGGCTCTCGCGGCGGACCTCGACTTGCGGGCGGAGCCGGGGGGAGCGGCAGCACCGGCTCCCAGGGCAACGGCGGGCCGCAGCTCGCCGGAGGAAGCGGCGCCGGCGGGACCACGGGCTCTAACGGCGGGCCGCAAGTCGCGGGCGGGGCCGGCTCAAGCGGGAGCACGGGCCGCGGGCAGCCGCCTTCGCCGACTCAAACGGCTCTCGGCGGACCGAACAACGGCCCCGGTGGAAACGGCGGCTCGGAAGGAGACGGCGCGCCGCAGAGCGGAGGATGCGGCGGCTCCTGCGGCGGAAGCCATGCGAGCGGCGGAAACCCCGCCGGCAACGGAGGCCATGCGAACGCCGGCGGCCATGACGGCGGAGGGCAGGGTGGCGGCTCGGGCGGCAGCTCCGGCGGCGGTTCCGGCGGCGGCATGGGCAGCGCTTCCGGCGGCGGTTCCGGCGGCGGAGGCGGTGGTTCCGGCGGCGGTGGAGGAGGCGGCAACGCAAGCGGAGCCGCATCGAGCGGCACGTCGAACAGCACCCCGCGATCGTCACCGCCGCCGCCGCCGCCCAACCCGCCCGCCCCCGCGGACGCCGCCAAGACCTCCAGCCCGCCCCCTCCGGCGGGCCCGGATGGAGGAGGAGGACCTTCCGGCTCCGGCGGTTCGAGCGGCTCCGGCTCCGGCGGGGGCCAGAGAGGAGGAGGAAACGAGGGAGCGCGGCCGTTCTCTCCCGCGGATTCCTCCGCCGCGAACGCCCCCTCCCGGCGGTCTTCCGCCGCGCCTTCCGAGGGCCAGATCTACGACGAGCCCCGGCTGGGGCCCGCCCAATCCGGGCCCACTCCCGGCATGGGCTACGGATCGTCCGCGCCGCAGGCCGACCTCGGCGCCCTGGCCGGCGGAGGGCGATCCAACTCCGACGGCCGGGACGGCGATCGGAACGATCCGTCCTCGAGGTCTCCCGTCTATCTGGACGCCGTCCGTTCGCCGGCGGACTCCTGGGCGCCCGCTTCCGGAGCGGGAGCTGGGCGGCGCCGAAAGAGCGACGTCAAGGCGGCCGCCGCCCGAGGCGCGGCGTCGCGCTCGGGAGGAGCCGCGGGAAATTCCGGATTCCGGGCCCTCGCGTTCGGCTGCGTTTTCTCCGATAGCTGCCCGCCGACGGCGACCAACATCGCCAGTTCTTCCTATCATTTGCCCCGGGAAGACGGGAACGACTGGCTGACGCTCCTTCTGGCCCTTCTGACGCTGTTCGCCGCAATCTCCTTGAAGGAGAATCGGACGTTCCGCTCCATGCTCGCCGGCCTGCCGTTCGGGCGGCGCCGAGCGAATAGCCTGTCGCAAATCGTACGGGAGGTGGACCATGACGCACGCAAAGACGCTTAAAGCCGCGTTCGCCGCGGCTGTGCTGTGGCTCGCGGCGGGACTGGCGCCCCGGCAAGCCCGGGCGCAGTTGACCGATCCCGAGGTGCACACGTCCACGGGCGTTCGGATCCGCCTGATCCACCGCCCGGAGGGCCTCGATCCCGTGAGCATGACGACCTGCCGCTCCGGCACCTTCACCGCCTGCTCGCCCGGCATGAGAACGCTGATCGACGAGTACGCGGCCGCGCACGAGGGCGCGACGACGGCCGACCTCGCGGCCGTCATGCGGGGCACCCGGTTCACGGGAACCGTATGGCTCTTCCAGCAGGCGGAGAACCAGCTCAACGTGGTGCACGCCCGCCGGGTGGGCGAGAACACCGTCTACCAGTTCTGGCCGGTGGCGGGCACCCTGGACGGCGTCGCGGGGGTCGTCCAGTCGACGCGGAGCGTCATAGGCTACTCCGTGGGCGGCCAGCAGGAGCCCGTCGTGGTCTATTCCGGGACGACGGAGGACGGACGCCGGGGGATGACGACGCGCGTGCTGCTTTCGTCCACGACGCGCGTGATCACGGACTACTACAACGACGAGCGCGTCGGAGAAGGTCCCGACCGCCGGGTGACGACCGGCTTCCTGCGCCACCCCGCGGCGGTGGCGAGCTTCCGGACGACGTCGGGCATCGGGACCGCGCTCGACGGCGACAACGCGGACCTGCGCAGCATCCGGGACGCGATCGCGGCCTGGGTGTCCAACACGCCCCTGGGGAACTACCAGGTCAAGTACGAGCGGACCGGCAACAACGCGTTCCTCATCACGTTCGAGCGCAGGGCGGGGGAAGGAGCGCCCTGGGTGGAGCGCGGCTCCGTGACCTTCAACAACCGCGAGGGGACCCCGACGCTGGACCGGGAGAGCCTAGAGCTGCCCCGGCCGGAAAGGCGGGAGTAGCGCCGGAAAGAAGGCTAGTCGATGAGCTCGTAAGCCGGCTCGGTGAGGAAGGGGGGAAAGTCCTCGGCCTCGATGAGCCGGCCGTAGAGCTCGGCGGCGAGGCGGCAGCGCTCGGCGGGCCAGCGCTCCTCGGGGATGAGCCGGTCGAGCTCCTGGGCGAGCAGCTGCCGCGCCAACTGCACGCCCACGCGGCGCCCGTCCTCGAGCTTCGCGCCGTGGCGCGCCCACTGCCAGACCTGCGCCCGGGAGATCTCCGCGGTCGCGGCGTCCTCCATGAGGTTGTAGATGGGCACGCAGCCGTTGCCGGAGAGCCAGGCGGAGAGATAGCGCAGGCCCACGTCGAGATTGACGCGCAGGCCGGCCTCGGTCACCTGGACCTCGGGCACGCGCAGCAGGTCGCCCGGCCCGGCCGACGGCTCGGGCGGGAGCTTGTCCAGCTGGTTCGGCCCGGGCATGAGCCGGTCGAAGATGTCGCGGGCCACCGGGACCAAGCCCGGGTGCGCCACCCAGGTGCCGTCGTGGCCGTCCTCGGCCTCGCGCACCTTGTCGGCGCGGACCTTGGCCAGGGCCGCCTCGTTGGCCGCGGCGTCGTCCTTGACCGGGATCTGCGCGGCCATGCCGCCCATCGCGTGGGCGCCGCGGCGGTGGCAGGTCTCGATGAGGAGCCGGGAGTAGGAGCGCAGGAAATGGGTCGTCATGGCGAGCTGGGCCCGGTCGGGGAGGACGAACTCGGGGCGGCGGGCGAACTTCTTGATGAAGCTGAAGATGTAGTCCCAGCGGCCGCAGTTGAGGCCGACCACGTGGTCGCGCAGTTCGTGGAGGATCTCGTGCATCTCGAAGGCCGCGGGCAAGGTCTCGATGAGCACCGTGGCCCGGATCGTCCCGCGCGGCAGGCCCAGCTCCTTCTGCGCCCAGAGGAAGGCGTCGTTCCAGAGGCGCGCCTCGAGATGGCTCTCCAGCTTGGGCAGGTAGAAGTAGGGGCCGGTCCGCCGCTCGAGCAGGGCCTTGGCGTTGTGGAAGAAGAAGAGACCGAAGTCGAACAGCGCGCCGGGCGACGCTTCTCCGTCGACGACGAAGTGCTTCTCGGGAAGGTGCCAGCCGCGCGGCCTCACGAAGAGCACGGCGGTCTTGTCCTTCAGCTCGTAGGTCTTGCCCTCCTCCGAGGTGAAGCCGAGTTCCCGGTCGATCGCCTGGGTCAGGTTGATCTGGCCCTGGATCATGTTCTCCCAGGTCGGCGAGTTCGCGTCCTCGAAGTCCGCCATGAAGACGTTCGCTCCGGAGTTGAGGGCGTTGATGATCATCTTCCGGTCGACCGGGCCGGTGATCTCGACGCGGCGGTCGAGCAGGTCGCGAGGGATGGGCGCGACGGTCCAGTCGCTTTCGCGGATGCCGCGCGTTTCGGCCAGGAAGTCGGGCAAATCGCCCGCATCAAAGCGCTTCTGCCGCTCGATCCGCGCCGCCAGAAGCTCTCGCCGGCGCGTGTCGAAACGCTCATGCAATTCGGCCAGGAAGCCCAGCGCGTCGTCCGACAATATCTCCCCGGCGCTGGGCAGCGTCGACGGCGCCGCCACCGCGCGCGGCCGGTCGATCACGTCGGTCACACGCGGGCTTCTTGTGTGATGACATAGCGAGTTGTGGCGCCGAGTCGGTCGCGGAAGCTGAGCCGCGTCCATTCGGTGCGGGCATGGTGAAGGTCGGGGAAGGGTCCGCTAATCTCTTCCGTGCCCGGCACGACTTCGTCGAAGCGGCAGTTGCGATATTCTCCGCCAAGAACCCAAAAGCGCTGTCCCATGGCTCTACTCCCTGGCTTAAGCATGCGCGAATTGCGCGGCTTCAGTGGACTCACTCAATGCAACCGTCGAGGCCTGGCCGGCCGAGATGGCGGTGGCGATGGCGTCGAAATAGCCGGTGCCGACCTCTCGCTGGTGGCGGGTGGCGGTGTAGCCGAACGCTTCGGAGGCGAATTCGGCCTGTTGCAGTTCCGAATAGGCGGCCATGCCGCGGTCGCGGTAGCCCGAGGCCAACTCGAACATGCCATGATTGAGACTGTGGAAGCCGGCCAGGGTGACGAACTGGAACTTGTAACCCATGGCGCCGAGTTCCCGCTGGAATTTGGCGATGGTCGCCTCGTCGAGCTTGGCCTGCCAGTTGAAGCTGGGCGAGCAATTATAGGCGAGCAGCTTGCCCGGATATTGGGCGTGCACCGCCTCGGCGAAGATTC
>DATLOS010000309.1:0-2333 GCA_035536155.1 Elusimicrobiota bacterium | reverse complement strand
GGCGTACCACACGATGGACGCCGAGGCCGCGCGCTCGCTGCGCAGCGGCTATCACTGCGCGCGCAACACCATGAGCAAGATGTTCGAGTCCACGAGCTCCTACGCGTTCGACCGCGAGGCGCTGACCCTGCGCTGCCTGATGACGACCGGCATGACCTCGATGGGGCCGGGCGCGCTCCGCTTCGCCTTCGCCGACACCCCGCGGCCGCAGATCCTCCGGACCTCGAAGAGCGTGTGGCTCGTCGCGAACGCGGAAGGCGGCGGGAGGATGAGCATATTCGGCATGGACCTCGACCAGGGCGCGCGCGCCGAGCGACTGGCCGCCGCGTGGCGGGCGCTGGCCAATCCCCCCGCCGAGGAGCCGACCGACATGACCGGCGTCGCCCCCCTCTCCGAGATACCGGAGGAGGCGCGGCGCTTCAAGATCGAGGCCGAGCTCGCGGTCAAGGAGAAGCGCTTCTTCGACGCGGCCATCGCCTATCGCAAAGGCCTGGCGCTGGCGCCGGGCTGGGTCGCGGGCCGCTTCAACTCGGCCCTGCTGCTGGGCGAGTGCGGCCTCTTTTACGAGGCCGCCGCCGAGATGAAGCGCTATCTCTCCCTGAAACCGGACGCCCCCAACGCGCGGGCCGCGCAGGACCAGATCTACGCCTGGGAGGCCAAATCCAAGCGATGAGCGCCGCCGCGCTCGCCGTCCTCCTCGGCCTCGCCGCCGGCGCTCCGGCGGCCGCCGGCGTGGTGGACATGAGCGGCGGACGGGTGTTCTGCGAGTGCAGCTACCACCAAGGGCACTGGATAGACACCACCCAGGGCCAGACCTGCGAGAGCGCCTGCTTCGGCTCCTCCGGCGGGGGCGGCGCGGGAGCCGCCGCGTCGAATGGGACCTCCGAGGCCGCCGCCGCGCTGGGCCAGGCCATCGGCGCCGGGATCGTCCACGCGATCCAGCAGTCGGACGCGGCGAACGCGGCGCGCCGGGAGCAGCTGCGCCAAGACGGGCTGCGCCGCCAGCAGGAACTCGAGGACGAGGCGGAGGCGCGCAAGGACCGCCTGCTCCACCAGATGAAGGGCGTCGAGGAAGCCGGCGGCCTGAGCATGATGAGCGACGACCCGCCGGTCCGGGACGCCTTCTCCGCCGCCGCGGCCCGCGCCCTTTCCCATCATAACGAGGAGGCCGCCCAGCGCCGCGCCGCCTTGGCCCGCCTGGCGGGCAAGCCCGAAGAGGCCTGGTGCAAGCTCCACCTGCCGCAGGCCGTGCTCTTTCCCACGAAGCCGCTCGACGACGCCGCCGGACAGTACCCCGGGATGCTGCAGAAGTTCGCCCGCGACCGCGCCCAGTGGGACGGCCGCTGCGGCGGGCCCTCGGCCGGCGGAGAGACCGCGCTGGACAAGGACCTGGCCGCGCTGAGGCGCGCGGCGGCGCCCAAGCCGGCCGCGCCGGCCGCCCAGCCCTCCCTTCAGGCCGCGGCGCCGGCGGCGCCCCAGCCGCGCCCCGCTCCCGCCCCCGCCGCCGCCGGGCTCGAAGCGGGCGGGATGCAGCTCATGAGCGACGAGCCCCCCGCGGCGCCCCGGGCCCAGCCGGCCCGCGCGCCGGCCGCTCCGGCCGCGCCCGAGCCCGCGCCGGCCGCGCCCCGGGAAGACGCCGCGGTGCCCGGCGACGCGGACGCGCCCCCGCCCGTCCACTTCCCGGCGGAGCCGCCGCTGGTGCCGTTGACGCCGTTTTCCCAGCAGGCGCGGCCCGCCGTCGCGGGCGACTCGCCCGCCGCGGGCGCCGCCCCCGCCTTCCCCGCCTCCTTCGGCGCCGAGGAGGTGGGCGCGGCGCTCAAGCCCACCCTGCCCCCGGTGTCCCAGAGCGCCTTCGACTACATCGGCGCGGTTGTCGCCGTCCAGAAGAAGCGCTTGACCGAGGCGACGACGGAATCGCTCAAGGAGACGGGCAGGTCGGCGCTGTCGGCCGAGTTCTCGCTGGGCAAGATCCTGGTCAACATGCTCGACCTGCCCGAGGTCGTGGGCGAAGACCTGGTAAAGGCCTCCTCCGGCGAGCTGACCCCCGCGGAGGCGGACCTCTACGTCGCCCGCTCGGTCAACGTCCTCTACAACATCGGCGCCACGCCCAATAAGGTCCTCGCCAAGATGATCGAGAAGAAGGACGCCTTCCAGGGGCTCGTCGCCTACGGCGCCGACGAGGTGGGCGACAAGGCGGTCGCGCTGCTGGAGAAGGGCATCCCGGACTTGGCGGCCAAGAAGTACGCCGAGTGGAAGTACCCCCGCATCAAGGCCCTGAAGGGCACGAGCGCCGATTTCGTGACCATGGTGCTCCAGCAGGGGACCCGGATCAC